>DUMM01000046.1 GCA_012839845.1 Bacillota bacterium
CCAGCAGCTTGCCCCGGGAACGGAAATACGCCAGCCGCTCCTGCAGCTCTTCTTCGATGGCAACCAGGGCCCGCTTCATCTTCTCCTCGGACGTGACGTAGTGGTTGGCGGGATAGATGGTTACTTGCTCAAGTTCTCCCAAGATCTCCCCGGTGATGGGATCTATCTCCAGGATCCGATCAACTTCATCGCCAAACAGTTCAATGCGGATGATGTTCTCGTTGTAGACCGGAATGATCTCGATGACATCTCCCCTGACCCGAAAGGTACCCCGGGTAAAGCCCATATCATTCCGCTGATACCGAATGCCAACCAGCCTCCGCAGGATCTTGTCCCGGTCCCGGAATTCTCCGTGCTGCAAAGACAAGGTCATCCCCACATAGTCTTCCGGTGACCCCAGGCCGTATATACACGACACACTGGCAACGATAATCACATCCCGCCGCTCGAAAAGGGCACTGGTGGCGGCGTGCCGCAGCCGATCGATTTCATCATTAATCGAGGCGTCTTTTTCGATATACGTATCAGTCTGGGGCACGTAAGCCTCCGGCTGATAGTAATCGTAATAGCTGACAAAATAGTGGACAGCATTGTGCGGAAAGAACTGCCGAAACTCACTGCACAGCTGAGCTGCCAATGTCTTGTTGTGGGCGATGACTAAAGTCGGTTTCTGAACCCTAGCAATTACATGGGCCAGGGTGAACGTCTTGCCTGTACCGGTGGCCCCCAGGAGGGTCTGCTCCCGCATACCCGCTTCAATGCCTGCTGCCAAGGCGTCTATTGCTTGCGGCTGATCGCCGGAAGGACTGAAATCCGAAACCACCTGAAAAGGTCGGCTCTTGACCATCAAAGCTCAACTCCTTCGAGGCTGTCTAGATACAGGCTGTCCCAGGGACAGAGATGGGACGATAGGCTGTCCTCCTACCTGCCGACGTATGCCTCGGGTAACATTCTATTATACCGCACAGAGGAATCCGCTGTGGAAAACCGGCTGGATCTATACGAACATATATTCTTTCTCTGAAGGAAAAGTTATTCCTGCTCAGTCTTGTGGGTGGGAAGAGGCAGATACGAGCCGCGAGGCTGGAACCACCACTACCCCTTCTTCCTGAAAGCGGGGGATCATCTCTACCAGTGCGCGGTAGGTCTGGGGACGGACATGGCCGATGCCCAGAGCTTGTCCATCCCGTTTAGCCCGCCGGATGAGGCGTTCGATCTGGGCTTTGACTTTCTCTACGTCTGACTCATGGTCCAAGAACATCTGGTTGACAGCAGTCGGTATACCCATTTCCCCAGCAATGCGTCCGGCCACAGACCCGGGAGATGTGCGGCTGTCCACAAAATACAAGCCCCGTTCCCGGACCACTTCTAAGACTACCCGCACCACCCGCTCGTCGGAGGTGGCTTTGGAACCCATATGGTTGTTTACACCTGCCACCTCACCCACCGATGCCAAGGCTTCTTCCACCCGGCGGCGGATATCAGCATCATCGAGATCGGTGGTAATAAAGCCGTCGTCCAGTTCAATCTCGGGATCCAGGGGCTCCATGGGCAAGTGCAGAATCACTTCATGTCCCCGCTGGCGGAGAAGCTCGGCCTGTTCCCTTGTCTTCTCCCTCCCGGGCAGTACCGCAGCGGTAAAGGGGAGATCGAGGCTGAGAAACCTTTCGGCCATCGCCCAATTGTAACCCCAGTCATCGATGATCAGCGCAATCCGGGGCAGGAACCTGACCGTCAGCTGAACCTCCGGTAGTACACTTGAACCAGCAAGGTCCAAAGCGCTTCTTCGGGGACCATCCAAAGCAATCGACAGCTCTCCAGACAAGCGCCACTGAGCCGTACGCACTTGCTGCCCGTTCTTCTCCTCTGCAGGATCCGCAGATGGTGTATGGGAGGCGTCGGTGCAGCTGGCTCCAAACAGCGAGCTTGTCCCTAACACGGCCGCCTCCGGTGCAAGATCCCTGCCGAGCCCTGAGAACCCCAGAAGCCGGGGGCTGCCGTCTACCGGTCTCAGCAAAAGGGCCCCATGTCCTTCATTGGAAACAGCTGCAGGCAGCAGCGATGGCGACATAACCGCTTGGGACCGCACAAGCTGCAAAAGCTGGACAATAAAGACGGCGGTGACGGTAATTACAATCAAGATCACGGCAGTAAGCAATAAACAGCCGTTCTGCCGGACAACCTTGCGGATTTCATCCCCTGCTCGCGAACGTCTGTAAATCTGCCTCAAACTCAGCTGCACCCCTGTCGGTCACTTTTCACGCCTCTGCAGCCAGCGGCTGAAGGGACTCTGTGAGACTATAGTCAAGCCTCCCTGTGCGTGGGGACCAGGTACAAATACTACTCCTAGAGGCGGCAGTTTTCCTTTGTACTGTACGGTGCGGTCGCCCTTCCCGCTCAATCTGCCGTTTACAGTTATGGTGGGGTCTATCACCCAAGGCAGCATCGCCTGTCGGACATCGTCGGGAGAATAGACCGGAAATCCATTGATGGCTAGAATAATATCTCCAGGCACCAATCCCATTGCCTCAGCCGGCGAACCTGGCTTTACACCCAGGACCATGGCGCCGTAATCAGAACGGAAAATGGGCGGGTTAGCCCGCTCCTCTTTCTGTCCCAAGTAAATCACCAACTCATGACCCAGGGGAGCACCCAACGCCGCCAGCCAGCGAAGCCACCGCACTGAAGCGGAAATCAAGGCGGCGGCAAGCAGGAGCAGGCTGTAGAGCGCCAGGCGGCGGGCAGAATAAACGGCTTTCTCCTTAGGCAGACGGGAAAGACAGACATCGCTGTAGCCTAGGACGGCCATCATGGGGAACAGCATATATAGGAACCCCCGGCCATCCTCTGGAACTACCTCCGGCCGGATCAGAGGCCACCAGTCGGGCATGGCAACTAAATCCGCCCCGGTCAAATCGCCCACCGCGGTCACCAGCACCAAGGTCAGCATCGGCAGGGGCCAGAACTTCTGGAGGCTGAGGCCGCCCACTACCTCGCCCTCCCCAGTGCGAAGATACACGGGACTGGGATTTAGGTGACCCTGCCAGCGGATCAAAACCGCTTCCACCATGTGAAGTACAGCCACCAGCGAAATGACAGCCGGCACATTCAAAGCTGGCCAGCCCAGCGCCAGGTGACTCAAGCTCAAAATACCCCCGGCGTACGAAAAGCAGAGGTACCGGGGATGAACCAGCATCAAGAGTAAAGCCAGCGGCCAGACATACCAAAGGCCCGTTTCAGAAAGGGGAATCCCTATGCCGACAAAAGTCAAGGTGGCAAACAAGCCCCCCAATATCCCGTACAGCAGAGTGTTTATGGTCTCTGAAGGCGGGTCGGTGAAGGCGGTCCCAAAGAGGCGCTCCTCCAAAACAGCCCGACGCCGGTACTGGCTGTAGCTCAGCATCACCAGCAGGCCGACGATAACAAGAAAATCGGGGCTCAAAAACATTCGCGGGATGGCCCGCCCGACCAAGCCTAAAAGCTCCCAGATCGGCATTGACGACCACCCCCGTCTGCTGAGCCGCGCAGCAGCGGCTCACAACACATAACAAATATGTGCAAACTGTCCTCGGCCGGCCATTCCTGCCTGGCCGCCTAGCTTGCCCTTCTCAGCTCCGCCGCCCGCAGCAAATTCAGGGCAGCCTGCAGCTGGATATCCTTGGCAACATCCACCGTATTTCCGCCTTCGTAATCCGAAAGGTAATAGGGCGGTTCCTCTCCCTCCGGCAGACTGACCACCACATCGGGCTCGATGCCCACAGAGTGAATATCCCTGCCGCCGGCCGTTTGGTATCGGGCAGTGGTCAACGAAAGGGCTGAACCGTCCCGCAGGGGAATCACCGTCTGCACCAGTCCCTTGCCAAAGGTCTTGGTGCCGACCAGGGTCGCAACTCCCCTGTCCTGCAGCGCTCCCGAAACTATCTCCGAAGCGCTGGCGCTGTACCCATCTACCATGACCACCATGGGGTAGTTCCTGGCAGCGTCATCTCCCTGGGCTTCGATGGTCTGCACGACGCCGCTGCGGCCCACCACATGGAGTATTGGTCCCTTCCCCAGGAACTTGTCGGCAATGTCAATGGCAGCTGTCAAAAGTCCGCCGGGATTGCCCCTCAGGTCCAGGATAAGGGCCTCCATCCCCTGCTTCTCCAGGGCCTGCAGGGCCTGTTCCAATTCCTGGGCAGATCGCTCGCTGAAACTGGACAGGCGGATATAGCCGATGCTGCCGTCCAGCAGTACCTGTCTGGTCACACTCTTCACTTGGATGATCTCCCGGATGATGGTGACTTCCTGGAACTCGCCGTTTTTCTTGCGGACCCCCAGCACCACCTTGGCGCCAGGTTCTCCCCGCATCAGACTGACCGCTTCATCCTGGGACATGTTCTTGGTCGGTTTGCCGTCGATATACTCGATGACATCGCCGCCCCGAAGCCCAGCATAAAAGCCTGGGGTCTGTTCAATGGGGGCGACTATAGTCAGTTTGTTGTCCCGCATCCCCACGACTATACCTATTCCGCCGTAAACGCCGGTAGTATCAACCTGCATTTGCTTGTAAGCCTCAGGATCCATATACCGAGTGTAGGGGTCATTGAGGCTCCCCAGCATACCGTTGATGCTGCCGGTTGCAACATAGGCTCTGAAAAGGTCTGTTAAGCTTACTGGATCCACATACTGGGTCCTAATCAATGCGGCAACTTCCAATACGGTCCTCAGATCGGCAAATCTGCCATCATCGGCGCCAGCCCTGCCCAAAAGAGAGTCAAAAACCCCTACCGCCAGTACTGTGACCAGAATGAGGGCTAAAAGGACTCTGCGTTTATTGGTCAATTGGCTCACCTGTCCTTCCCCACTGTTTGCTTATCCTATATGCGAACCGGCACGGGGCTATGCTCTCGTAACCAGCTGCGTCAAGGCAATATCTTAAGAAAAGTTACTTTTAATTATAGCCCAGGCTACCAGCCAGCGCAAGGCGACATCCCGCCGCTGAGAAGCCGCCGTGCCCCGTCAAGAGCGATCCTCACGGTATTCATGTAAGAATTCCCCACCGCCTCCCGGCCTCCTCCGCTGGAATGAGACTTCAGTTAGGATCTTTTTCCTGCGAGTCCTAATAGGGACACCGCTTCCGGCGTTGAATAATAAACATTGCAGATCTGGGGCAGGTTTAGTGGGACGCCGGGCAAGTTAAGACTAAGGAGAGATGAGTATGCTTGAGTTGATTGGTGCCGTAGTTGTGATTTGGATCATCATCACATTCCTGAACACCCACGCACTCTAGGCCTTTGGAAATAGCCCCCCCGGGCTATTTCCTCTCTACGGCAAATCCAGCTGGCCCCTGCCTCCCCCAGCAGGTGGTGCAGGCAGGCAGGCCGGCAGCCGGAGCGATGGATGTATGAACATCGGGCGCATAACTGCCATCGTGTGCAAAGACTTTCTCGAGGCCCTGCGGAACAAGACTGTCTTGATCGCCGTCTTGTTACCGCTGGTTGCCTCCCTGTTTCTCGCGGCCGTAGACAACCCCCAGCAGCCCCAGATGTTTTTGGTGGGGGTAACCGGAAGCGAAAGCCGCCAGCTGACTCTGTTCCTGAAAGAGGCTGCCGCTGATGCCATCGTCGTGTCCCCTTACAGGGATGCAGCCGCCGGCAAAGAGGCGGTAACCCAGGGACAGATCCATGCTCTGATCGTGGCCGAACCGGGAGAAAGGTTCATCGCCTACCTAGACGGAGCTAATCCGATGAATTACTTTCCCTTGAAAGACGTTCTACAAACGGTGCTGTCTGCCTACAAGGGCCGCAGGTTTGAACCGGTGGTCGACCTGGTGATCCTCAATCAGGGCAAGACCAGTACTTCCCTGCTGCCTCTGTGGCTGACTGTCACCGCTGTGATGATCGGGGTTATGGTTTTGTCCGGCAGCTTCGCCGAGGAGAAGGAAAAGGGCACGCTGGACAGCATTCGGGTCTCTTCGGCCGTCGATGGGGAGATTCTCTTGGGGAAAGGCATTTTTGGTACCCTGCTGGTGCTGGTGGTCTCGTCCATCATGCTTTGGCTGAATAAAGTTGAACTCAAGGGTGAGCCGGCAGCAGCCGCTGCCCTACTTCTCATCTTGGGAGCTGTGAGCTTTACTGCTATAGGACTCATTATCGGGCTTCATGCCCGCTCACAATCGGCGGCCAGAGCCATCAGCACTCTTGTCTATCTTCCCTTGATCTTCCCCGCTGTAACAGCGGACTTATCCCCTATCACCAGAAGGGCGGCGGAGGTACTGCCCAGCTTTTACTTGTACCGGGGTTTGAGGAAGGCGCTGCAGTATCAGGCGGATTGGGAGAGTGTGGGCGGCGAGATTCTGCCTTTGGCGGGATTTGCCCTGGTGCTTTCCCTCCTCACCCTCCTGGCCTACCGGCGCACCCTTGATCGGGAGCGCTGAGCATGCAAAGGGCGGTGATTGCCATGACCCAGCCGGCGATTGCGGTGGAAAATTTAGTGAAGCAATACGGCCAGACTCTAGCCCTGCAAGGGATCAGCTTTCAGGTGTACCCGGGGGAGGTTTTCGGTTATTTGGGCCCCAACGGCGCCGGCAAAACCACTACCATCAGGCTCTTGGCAGGCCTCAGCAGCCCTACCAGCGGTGCCTGCTGGGTGCTGGGGCAGCCGACCTTCAAGAATCCTGCCCTTTACCGGCATCTGGGGATAGTCTTCGAAGAAAGCCATCTGTACGAGCGGCTTACGGGGATGGAAAACCTCCGGTTCTTTGGCGCGCTCCACGGCGTACCCACCGCTAGAATACAGGAGCTCCTGGAGACTTATGACTTGGTCAAAGCTGCCAAGCGGCCGGTGAGGACCTATTCCAAGGGGATGAAAAGGCGGCTTTTTATCTGCCGGGCGCTGCTCCACGACCCAGAAGTGCTGATCATGGACGAACCTACCAGCGGCCTAGATCCCACTTCAGCTGCGGTGATTCATGCCGCCATCGATCACTACCGAAAGCAGGGGAAGACCATTTTCCTGAGCACCCACGATATGTCCGAAGCGGAAGCACTCTGCGACCGGGTCGCTTTCCTCAGCAAAGGCAGAATTGCCGCGCTGGACCAGCCTAAGGCCCTCATGCGCAGGTACGGTCAGCCGGTTGTGGTGATACAGCTCAAGCCTGCGGCTGAGGCTGTAGACACCTTGGAGAAGGCAGTTTCTTCAGACCAAGTCTCCTGGGAGGATGAACTGCTCACCGTTAGGCTGCCTCTAGATGAACCCGGTCTGGGTGCCAAGATCGATCAGCTGAGAGACTGGGGGCAAATTATCTCCATCCACACTCAAGAAGCTTCCCTGGGCGAGGTATTTCGCCAAGTTACCGGGACAAAACTGCCCTAGTGTGCAACCAGACCTCGGACAACTCACTCACTCCCGCGCCCAACTTACTTTACCAAGCTTACCCTAAGGGAAAAGGGCCCCCTTATCCCACCAATGAAAAACCACCGCCATCCAGCGGCCCTTTGGCACCGGACAGCGGTGGTTAGCTGATTATCCTCCGCTTACATACTGTGGGAAAACCCGTTGAGAATCAGCCTTTCGCCTTCCGCTCTACTACCCGCTTTACTGCCCCGACAATTCCCTCAGCCGTCAGACCGTAGAACTTCTGAAGTTCATCGGGTTTTCCTGACTGACCGAACACATCCTTAACGCCTACCCGTTCCATGGGGACGGGACAGTTTTCCACCACAATCTCAGCCACGGCCCCGCCCAGACCCCCGATGATGTTGTGTTCCTCGGCAGTCACAATGGCACCCGTCTCCCGGGCAGCTTTGACCACGGCTTCAGCATCAATTGGCTTGATAGTAGCCATATCCAAAACCCGCACCTTGACGCCTTCAGCTTCCAGCATTTCGGCGGCCTTGAGGGCTTCACCCACCATAATGCCGCAGGCGATAACGGTCGCAGCATCACCATCTCTGAGCTGGACTGCCTTGCCGATCTCAAACTTGTGGTCTTCATCGAAAATCACCGGCCAGGCGCCTCGACCCATCCGCAGGTACACAGGCCCTTTATGTTCCGCTGCTGCCTTCACCGCCAGCTTTGTCTCCACGGCGTCAGCTGGAACGATCACCGTCATGCCCGGCAGTGCCCGCATCAAAGCTATGTCTTCCAGCATCTGATGGGAGCCGCCGTCTTCGCCCACAGTCACACCGGCGTGGGTTGCGGCGATCTTGACATTCAGTTTGCCGTAAGCCACGGAATTGCGGATCTGATCATATGCCCTGCCTGCTGCGAAGACGGCAAACGTACTGGCAAAGGGAATTTTGCCCGCTGCAGCCAGACCGGCTGCGGTTCCGATGAGATCCTGCTCAGCGATACCGATCTGCACAAAACGCTGCGGAAACGCCTTGGCGAAGTTTGCTGTCTTCGTTGATGCCGACAGATCAGCATCTAATACCACTATGTCGGGATTTACCTGCCCCAGCTCTACTAAAGTCTCTCCATATGCATCTCTCGTTGCCTTCTTTACAGCCATTTCCCCTCACTCCTCTCCAGCAGCCAGCTCCAGCAAGGCTGCCTCGGCCTGTTCTTTGGAAGGGGCGGTACCGTGCCAACCCACCTGATTCTCCATGAAGGAAACACCCTTGCCCTTTACTGTATGGGCAACGATGACAGTTGGCTTTTCCTTTATGCCTCTGGCCAGGCGCAGAGCCGCAATAATCTGGCCGATGTCGTGGCCGTCAATCTCCACCGCGTACCAGCCGAAGCTGCGGAAGCGGTCAGCGATATGGTTAACGCCTATGACTTCCCGCACATCGCCGTCGATCTGGAGGTTGTTGTTATCGATGATGGCCACTAGGTTGTCCAGCTTGTAATGGGCAGCGGTCATAGCTGCTTCCCAGATCATGCCCTCTTCGATTTCGCCATCGCCCAGGAGGGCATACACCCGGTAGCTCCGCCCGTCCATTTTGGCTGCCAAAGCCATACCGTTGGCTATGGACAGGCCCTGGCCCAAGGAGCCGGTGGGAACCTCAACTCCCGGGGTCTTATTGCTGTCCGGATGACCCTGAAGATGGCTGCCCAGCTTGCGGAGGGTCATAAGGTCTTCCAGAGGGAAATAGCCCTTTTCCGCCAGTGCGGCGTAGAGAATCGGCGCCGCATGCCCTTTTGACAGGACAAATCGATCCCGCTCCGGCCAATCGGGCCTCTTCGGATCGATCTTCATCTCATGCCAGTACAGTACCGTGATAATATCCGCTGCGGAGAGGGAACCGCCGGGATGCCCCGAGCCTGCCTCTCCCAGCATCTCAATGACCCGTCTTCTCAAAACCCTTGCCTGTTTCGCCAATGCTTTTACAACCTGCTCATCAGCGCTGGCCATGCTATCACTCCTTCGCTTCCTGCTCTTGCTTCTATTCCCTGGGAAAATCCACTTTTCCTGCCGCCGGTCTACATCCCTCTAAAACCTTCCCCCAATACTTCCCGCACATCGCTGATTACCAAGAAAGCCTTGGGATCGATTTCCCGTACCAGGTCCTTGACAGCGCTTACCTCTCGGCGGCTGACGATGACCATCAGTACCTGCCGATCGCTTCTCGTAAACATGCCGATCCCCCTAAGAGCCGTCACTCCCCGCTCCAACCGGTACATGATCTCCCGGGCGATCTCCTCTGGATAATCTGAAATGATAAACGCCGCTTTATTGTAACCTGTTCCTTCTTGGACCAAATCTATGGCTCTAGAGGAAACCGCTAGGGCGAGAAAGGCATACAGCCCCAGCTCCGGGCCGAAGACCAAACCGGCCAAGGCGATTATACAGGCATCAATGATCAGCACCGCCTGCCCCAGCCGTATATGAGTGAAGTGGTTAATCAGCAGCGCAGCTAGATCCGTCCCCCCAGTGGAGCCCTGAAACCGCATGGTGATGCCGATGCCGATTCCCACCAAAGCACCGCCGTAGATGGCGGCCAGCAGGGGATCAGAGGTAACGGGACCGGTGACCGCTGACAAAAGGTCGATGAGCAAAGACAAAGAGATGGCACCGTAAACGCTCTTCACCCCAAATTTAGGCCCCAGCAAAAAAGTCACAGATAAAAACAGCGGAATATTGAGGGACAGCATGACCACACCAACCGGCCATCCCCACAGATAGTGAAACACAGTGCCTATACCGCTGACGCCGCCAGCGGCGATTTTATTGGGGATCAGAAACCAGTTGTATCCGAGGGCAGTCAGGACCACACCAATGGTAATCATAATGTACTCATATCCTATCCGCTGCCACCGGGACATTCCTTCACCTACTTCCCCTGCCAATTCCTCCCGCACCGGCGCAGACATTTCCGCCTGAGAACCTGCCGCACAAACCTGGGCAGGGCCAGCATTCTTCCAGCCCGCCGGGGTTGGATAAGGAGACGGAAAAGCCACTCCAGGCCTAAATCTCCCATCCAGGCGGGTGCCCGCTTGACCCGTCCTGCCCAGACGTCAAAACTGCCTCCCACACCTACCGCAACGGGAACCCCCAATTCCCTCTGATGCTGTGCCAGCCACAGCTCCTGCCTGGGGGCTCCCAAGGCCACCAGCAGAATATCCGGCGCGGCTTCCTTAATGTCCTCCAGGATGTCCTCTTCCTCCTCGGGGGTGAAGTAACCGTGCCGGCACCCCGCCGTCACAAGACCGGGATATCGCCGGCGCAGCCGCTCCACCGCCGCTTCCGCCACACCGGGCTCTGCACCTAGAAAATACACAGTAAGCCCCGCCTCGGCTGCCCACCTAACCAGCTCCTCCCCGATTTCCACACCGGGCAGCCGTTCAAGCTCAACACCTGCCAGGGTCCGGGCCGCCCATACAACACCGGCTCCATCTGCGACCAGAATGTCTGCCTTGCGCAAAGCAGCCGCCACCATTGGGTCATCGCCCGCCCTGACCACAAGTTCGGCATTGGCTGTCACCAGCCACGTAGCAAGGCCCGCTTCTACCCGTTCCCGTAAGAGCTGCAGCAGCTCACTGCGGGTCAATCGATGAATAGGAACCCCGAGGATGTCTACAATGCCACCGTGTTTTTCGCCGACGGAAAGAAACGTGTCCTTCATAGTCTAACACCAGCCGCAGCCAGCTCCTCCCTCAGGCGGCGGTTAGCTTCCGCTACCCGAACTGCCATTTCTCCGACCTTTTGGTGGATTTTCGCAGTCAAGGCTTCCCTCTCTGCCTTGAGCCAATGCAGTCTAGCTAAGAGTTCCTGACTGTCTATGCTCCTGCTCTTATCCCGCGGCAGGTAAAAAACTGCATCCTGCAGGTCCAGCTCCAGTAAGAAGTTCTCAACTTTGGGATCGTAGGCCAACCCCAGCATCGGCCGCCTGTGCACTGCGGCAAAGATCAGGGCATGAAGCCGCATGCCCAAGCAGTAATCAGCTTCGCCAAAGAGTTTGAGGGCTTCCTGCACCCTCAAAGGCCTGGGCCAAAGAAAAGCCCTTTCCCGCATCAAATCTGCACACTGCAGGCAGACTACGCGGTCCGCATCGAATTGGAACGGTACGAACACCACCTGCCAGCCCTCCCGGCTGAGCTGATCCAGGGCTTCGGCAACCGCGGACAGACAGCCACTGACAAGCGGCCACGGACGTAGGGAAACCAAGAGCACCGGTCCCTCCTGCGGGAACTCACTGCCGAAGGTGCGGCGGAGCAAGAACCGCGACCCCCCGACTGACGGAGCTTGGTCAGGAGAGGGGTTCCACAGCGCGACCGCGGGATCAGCTGCCAGGTACAGCTGCTCTTCATCGAAACCCCACTCCACCAGCTGCCTATAGGCCTCCCGCTCCCGGACAATTATCAGCCGGCAAAGTTTCAGAACTCTGCGGGTGAGAAGCGAGTTCAACTTGGACCCAAAGGGCCCGATTCCCTGCCCGTAGATCACCACCGGCAGGCGAAATGCCCTAGCGAGGATGACCATCAAGAGATAGTAGTACAGCGAGCGGGTGCTGGTAACATCCTGAAAGAGGGTTCCCCCTCCGCTGATAAACACCATCCCCTGCCGCAGCGCTGTCCACAGGCCTTTGATATCAAAGCGGGAGACGGCCTCCGCACCGTGTTCTTCCGCTGTACTTGCGGGATTGCCGGAGATGACAATGCAGCGGGAGCCGGGAGCAAGATTTCCCAACTGGTGAAGAATGGCGGCTAAAACCGCCTCATCTCCCAGATTGTCAAAGCCGTAGTAACCGGAAATCACAAAAACTACCTCTGATCTTCTTCCCACTGGCAACACCCCGCACCCCGCCGCACGCCCTACTTATCCGCCAAGTCCGGCCTCTTTCGGCCCAGCACCGAAAGGACCGCATAAAGAAGTGCGCCTCCCATACCGGCTCCCAATATCAGTCCCCAGAAAGAACGGGAGATAGAACCTGCCAGGGGTGAGTGAACATGGGCAAAGGTATTAAGCAGTGAAATCTGGCCGATGGTTCCGGGTACAATGCACGCAAGCCCCAGCCGTTCTTCCCCCCAAATATACAACCCAAAGCCTAGAATGAGTAGGGGATGGCCGATGAGAAACTCTTTGGTTCTCGGCCGGTAGACGAAAGCCCGCTCCAAGAACACTCGCACCCTCATTTCCAGCTCCGGCACTGGGATAACAAAATTCCCTGTCCGGCCCACATAAATGACAACTGCACCCAGGACAGCTGCCGCAAGCACCACTCTTGCCCATACAGGTATCTCCCGCCACCGCTGTCTCACAGCCATAGGCTTGCCCAACGCCCGAGCAAAGCCCACCGCCCCAACGGCCGCACCCAAGACCGGCAGAATGGACATGGCCTTGACTCCCCTAAATTCGGCGATCTTCAGCATGAAGCGGAAATCCCCCAGGGCGGCCACCATCACTCCAGCGCCAACTGCCGCCAGTAAAGTAGAAACGAGAAACTGGCGCAGGCTCCATCCCACGACCTGCGCTCGAGACAGGCCGGTAAGTGCGGTGCCGCCGGCCAATCCGACCTTCATCCCCCTATCCTGCGGAGGGTTTTTCTGCGGCGGTACTGCCCAGCGCTGGGGAATCACCGCCAGGAGGGGAAAGGTAACGGCGGCTGACAAGGCCAATGCCTGCCTGGCCAGTATTTGATCAACAAGGAAGTATAGAACCACGACGCCGACGGACAGCGCCGCCGCTCCCAGCCGGCAAAGCAGCCTTAACCGACTGTCCAAGAAATCTACCAGCACCTCACCCAGCCACAGGACCGCCCCCGCCCAGGCTGCCAGAGCCCAAACGAAGTACATCCAATGGCTCTGCCAAGGGGGAAGGTAAGGAGCAGGTCCTCGGGAATAGCCCAAGGCCGCCAGAGCAGAGCTGAGAGTCTCCACCAAGCTGCCGCCGGCGTGGGGGTCCCCAGGCCACAGCCGCACATAAAGCAGGCGATAAGACCGCTCTTTGACAGCTCTAAGGAACCTGGCTGCAGCGCTTTCAACATCATAGCGGGTTAACTCCTTGGGATAGATGGTGTGGACCCTAACCACGTGGAGAGGAACTGAACTTGCCAGCTCCCTTTCGCCCCGCTGGCCGGAGAACTCCTGGAGCCCAAAGCGCAGGTCAGCAATTTTCAGAAGGGATGCCAGTTGGGCCACCTCGTAGGGATACCCGGCTACCTGTTCTCCTCCGAACAGAATCACTTTTGGCTCCACCGCAGACACCAAGGCGGCCGTCTCTTCTACGCTGAAGGTCTTTGAAGATCCGCTTTCACCGGCCTGCCTGCGGTTGGTTATATCGTGGGACTCATCGCCTTTTCCCACCTTGAGGAGCACCCGGTAACCCCTTTCCCTGAGGGCCTCCGCCATTTCCCCCACTTCCGGGAGCGTCCGTTCTCCATCAGGATCAGCTGTTACCACGATACTCTCCACATCCCAAGGCTCAATGAACTCCAAAGCGTCAGCAAGGCCTTTACAGCCGGATCCTGCCAGCAGGTCATCCAAGTCCAGCGCCAGCTCTACCGTCTTAAACTCCCTTTCCAACAGCAGCCGCTGGGCCCCCACCCCGACGCCGGCCGCAAGCCCCAGGAAAAGCAGTACTGCGATCAATTTCCGCACAACAACGGCCCTCCCAGCTCTCCCCTACTTCTCATAATGACCGAAGGCGTACAGCTGGCCCTCTGCCAACCTGATCTCATCTACTACCAGTGGCACCGGCAGCCCTCCAAGGTCGATGATCAACGCCTTATCTTGCACCACGCTCTGCAGGAGAAATTGAGGGATCTGCAGCTGCTCCACCGTCAAGGCCTTGGGGATAAACACAATTCTGGTTCCATCCCGAATCTCAAAGACACCCTGCAGGTTTATCTCCAGCTCCTGACCCAGTAGGGCCAGCGTTCCCTGCAGGACAGTTCCATCGGGCTTCAAGCGAATTCTAAACCTCTTGCTTGGGTCGACCTTTTCCCAGAAATAGTCGTTGATGCCTTCTTCCGTGAAGAGGACAGTAAGGCGCAGATCCGCCGCGTTCTCCAAAAGGAGCTCGCCCCTGCGATACAGTGCTCCGGGATCCAACCGCACTTCCCGCCCCTGCACTATGAAAGCCCCAATTGGGAGATCATCGATGAAGAAGTCCCTGGCTTCGATATAGACCGAGTGGAAACGACCCAGCAAGCTGGCTGCCGCTGGCCAAGCCTCAATATCCACCTTGAGGTACTCCACCCCAGACAGCCTCTCTTCCAGGGCCTCTTCCACTCTGCTCTCCAGCACCGGGGGAAGCAGGAATTGGGATAAAACCGCAACCAGCAAAGCAATGACCACTGCCCAGACAATTTCCCGCAATTCCTAGACCTCCTCCCGGAACATGGAAGCTTCGCCATACCCGCGGCTTATCAATCTGTCTCTATATCCTCTCTATTTGGCCTGCCGTCCATCTTGCATTGAATTGAGCCGCTGAGCATTCCAGCGCAGATAAGCGTGGATGAAAGGATCAATTTCTCCATCCATCACGGCTTGGACATTGCCGGTTTCGTGTTCAGTTCGATGGTCCTTGACCATGGTATACGGACAAAACACATAGGAGCGGATCTGGCTTCCCCAGGCGATTTCGCTTTGTTCTCCCCTCAGTTCGGCCAGCTTCGCCGCCTGCTCAGCCCGCTTCTTCTCCAGGAGGCGGGCTTTCAAAAGCTGCATGGCCCGTTCCCGGTTGGCGTGCTGGGACCGCTCCCCTTGACACTGCACCACTATGCCGGTGGGCAGGTGGGTGATGCGGACAGCAGATTCCGTCTTGTTGACATGCTGCCCGCCGGCACCGCTGGATCGATAGGTATCGATCCGCAGCTCATTGGGGTCGATTTCAATATCATCGTCTTCCTGTACCTCAGGGATCACATCTACTGAAGCAAAGGATGTGTGCCTCCGCCCCGAGGCATCAAAGGGGGATATTCTCACCAAGCGGTGAACGCCCTTTTCCGCCCGGAGGTTGCCGTAGGCATTCTCACCCTTGATCAGCAAAGTCGCGCTCTTAATGCCGGCTTCCTCTCCCGGCAGCAAATCGATGATATCCGTTTGGAACCCCCTGCTTTCCGCCCAGCGGGTGTACATCCGAAGCAGCATCTGGGCCCAGTCCTGGGCTTCTGTACCCCCAGCACCCGCATGGATAGATAGATACGCATTGGCCTTGTCGTGGGGATCGCTCATCAGCGTATTAAGCTCCAGCTCATCCAGCTGGCTTGCCACCTGGTCTAGTCCTTCCTTAACCTCGGCAATGGCGGCTTCATCTTTCTCTTCCCTGCCCAGTTCCAGCAGCACTGCCAGATCTTCCAGCTTGCTGTTAAGCTCCTTCCACTGGATCAGGGGCCGCCTCACAGCGTTGAGCTTATCTATAACCTTCTGGGCTGACTCTGGGTCATCCCAAAAACCTGGCTGCGCCATAACAGCCTCGTATTCGCTGACCTGTTTTTCCCGGTTAGCTACGTCAAAGATAATCCCTCATCTCAGCTGCTTTGGCCTGCAGCTCATCTAACCGCTGTTCGATCTCCGGCAACTCCACTTCCCAAATCAACTACAGCACTCCTTCCTCGCTTCCCAGCAGCACTTCCCGTCTCTACCGGCCGCAGCACCGCTTGTACTTTTTTCCGCTTCCGCAGGGACACGGTTCATTGCGGCCCACCTTTCTCTCCCGGCGAACCGGAACCCGCTTTTGCGCAGCGCCGTCGCCGTTCCGGTTGGTAACGGCCTGACGCAGGCGGTCCTGCTGCCTGCTCTGTTCTTCTGTGACCAGCCTCACCCGGAACAGGAGCTGAATCACATCGTGCTGCATCTCCTGGAGCATAGCCTGGAACATCTCATAGGCCTCGAACTTGTACTCCATCAGCGGGTCCCGCTGACCGTAGGCCCGCAGGCCGATGCCCTCCCGCAGGTCATCCATGGACCTCAAGTGCTCCATCCACTTGCTGTCCATGACCCGCAGCAAGATGAGACGTTCGAGCTCCCGCATTTGCTCCTTCCCTATGAGCTGCTCCCTTTCCTCGTAAGCAGCAAGTACTTGGGTGACCAGAAGCTGCCGCAGTTCCTCCCGGGTCTTGCCAGTCAATTCCTCCGGCGATACCTTCACCGCCTGGTTGGTGAGTTCGCTCATCCGCTGGCTGAGGCCGGCTAGGTCCCAATCTTCCTGCGGGAGCTTTTCATCGGCATACAGTTCGAGGGCGAAGTCCACCTGCCGCCTCAGCATATCCAAGATATTGTCCCGCAAATCGCCCCGTTCCAGCACTTTCCGCCGCTGGCTGTAGATAGTCTCTCGCTGCTGGTTTATGACATTGTCGTACTCCAGGACCTGTTTGCGGATGTCAAAATGGTAGGCCTCCAGGCGCTTTTGAGCATTCTCGATGGCCTTGCTGATTTGGGGATGTTCAATAGCTTCGTTTTCATCCCAGCCCAATCGATCCATGATGGCCGACACCCGCTCAGAACCGAACAGCCGCATCAGGTCATCCTCTAAAGAGACGTAGAACCGGGAGGAACCCGGATCACCTTGCCGACCCGCCCGGCCCCGCAGCTGGTTGTCGATACGCCGGCTTTCGTGGCGTTCTGTCCCAATGATGTGAAGTCCTCCCAGCGCGGCTACGCCTTCGCCCAGAACGATGTCGGTACCTCGTCCGGCCATGTTGGTGGCAATGGTCACTGCTCCCTTCTGACCGGCCTGCTTAATGATCTCCGCTTCCTTCTCATGGTACTTGGCATTGAGAACCGAATGGGGGATGCCCCGCTGCTGCAGCATTCTGCTCAGCATCTCTGATTTTTCAATGGAAATTGTCCCCACCAAAACCGGCCGCCCCTGGGCATGGAGCCGGCAGATCTCCTCCACCACCGCGTCGAACTTGGCTTTTTCAGTCCGGTACACCGCGTCGGGATAATCGATGCGGATCATGGGCTTATGGGTGGGAATCACCACCACATCCATCCCGTATATCTTCAGGAATTCCTCTTCCTCTGTCTTAGCGGTACCTGTCATACCCGCCAGCTTCTCATACATTCGGAAATAGTTCTGGAAGGTGATGGTAGCCAGAGTCTGGCTTTCCCGTTCGATTTTTACACCTTCCTTGGCTTCAATGGCCTGATGGAGGCCATCGCTGTACCGGCGCCCGAACATCAAGCGCCCGGTGAATTCATCGACGATGATCACCTGACCGTCTTTGACGATATAGTCCCGATCCCGCTTGAAGAGGGTGGCCGCTTTGAGGGCCTGGATAACATAGTGGTTCAGCTGAAAGTGCCTGTCATCAAAGAGATTATCGATCCCCAGCAGCTCCTCAACCCTGGCTACTCCCGCTTCTGTCAGCGCCACGGTCCTGGCCTTTTCATCGACGGTGTAGTGGACATCCCGCTTTAGCTGCGGCACCAGTCTGGCAAACCTATAGTACTCCTCCGGTGCATCCTCCGACGGTCCGGAAATAATCAGCGGTGTTCTCGCCTCATCTATGAGGATGCTGTCTACCTCATCGACAATGGCATAATGGAGCTCCCGCTGCACCATCTGCTCGGGATAAAGGACCATGTTGTCCCGGAGGTAGTCAAATCCGAACTCATTGTTGGTTCCGTATGTGATGTCGGCGTTATATGCCCGGCGCCGCTCATCGAAATCCAGGCCGTGGACAATGACCCCAACCGTTAACCCCAAGAAGCGGTAAATCTCCCCCATCCACTCAGCATCTCGGCGGGCCAGGTAATCGTTCACTGTGACAATATGGACACCCTTGCCCGTCAAGGCATTGAGATAAGCGGGGAGAGTGGCCACCAAAGTCTTTCCTTCACCGGTCTTCATTTCAGCAATGCGGCCTTCGTGGAGCACAATACCTCCCATGAGCTGCACATCGAAATGGCGCATGCCTATGGTCCGACGGGCGGCTTCCCTGACAACTGCGAAAGCCTCGGGCAGTATATCGTTTAGGGCGGCGCCCCTGGCCAGGCGCTCCTTGAATTCTCCAGTCTTTGCCTGCAGCTCAGCATCGGAAAGGGCTTGAATCTCAGGTTCCAACCCGTTGATAATCTCCACATGCCCCTGCAGGCGCTTTAGTTCCTTGGCGTTGGTATCAAACAGTTTCCGCAGCAAAGCCAGCATCGCGGCTCATCCTTTCTGGTCAGCCCAGACCATTTCCCAGGGGTAGTTTATCAAATTTAACTATACCATATCTCTCACCTGCGTGAAAACGCGGACAACCTAGAAAACAACTCCCTCTAGACGCGGAAAGTGGGCAGAAGCCTGCCCACTTAAGACTTCGGTTTACTTGCGGAATTCAGAACTCCGGCTCAATTAGTCCGTAATCGCCGCTGCGCCGTCGGTAGACAACATTGACCTGGCCGGTTTCTCCATTGCCGAAGACGAAGAAATCGTGACCCAACAGCTCCATTTGCAGCACGGCTTCTTCCACTGTCATGGGCTTGACGGGGAAGCGTTTGGTCTTCACAATTCGAGGCGGAGTGACTTCATCCTTGCGGTTTTCCAAATCTTCCGCGGAGTTGCTGCCGACAACCTCCCGCAGGCCGGGTCCCTGCTGGCGCCTGAGAATGCGGGTCTTGTGCTTCCGAATCTGCCTTTCGATCTTGTCAATAGCCTCATCCAGCGAGGCATACATATCATCTGTGGTGCCCACACCCCTCACCAACAGACCGCCCACCTGGAGAGTAATTTCCGCTATCTGCCTATCCCGCTCGAGTTTGAACACTACTTCAGCTGAGGGGACGCGGCGGCCGTCAAAGAACTTCGCAGCTTTCTGAACCTTCTTCTCCGCATATTCCCGCAGTGCCTGAGTAACATCCACGTCCTTGCCCTTCACTACTACCGGGATTGCTTCAACAGCCACTCTCACCAACTCCTTTGAGCCTGAATTGCCCGACCTCTATCAGTATACTTCCTTGGGGTCCAACCGTATCCTGCAGGGACAGACATTATCGGGAAGGGCTCCTCTTTGGCTAATATGTACCCTGATTCTTGTCCCAATACACCACTTATCTGCGGATCTGGGACTATTTTACTGAAACGTTAATCGCACCGACATAGACCTGGCCGTTGATCAGCAAAGGGTGAAAAAATACTCCGCGGGAAACCCCACGGAGTATCTGCTCTCAGCTGTAATTTAACCTCGGGAACTTACAACTTCACTACGTTAGCTGCTTGCGGGCCCCGTTCGCCTTCGACGATGTCAAACTCGACTTCTTGCCCCTCTTCCAAGGTCTTGAAGCCTTCTTCCTGGATAGCGGAAAAGTGAACGAAAACGTCACCGCCATCTTCCCGTTCAATGAAACCGTAGCCCTTTTCCGCGTTAAACCACTTGACTCTGCCTAGCATTAGTAAACATTCCTCCTAGAAATTTCTCCAACTCTTTAGGTGCGGCAACAAGACCGAGAACAAGGGGACTATAAGGGCCCGATGTTGCCTTGCTACAGCTATGCCTAAGAGTTTTTAACTTTCGAACTAATGGTATCACGCCGGTATTGGCCTGTCAAGAACCAATACGTTTGCTGTACGGCAAAAAGGACCCGCTTCAGCACTCCCCGGCATTGTGCTGAGTGAGTCCTCCTGCTCATGATACGCTGTTAATACTATCTATTCCGGTGTTTTGCAAAACAGCTGCGGCAGTACACCGGTCTGTCCAGCTGCGGCCGAAAGGGAACTTCAGTTTCCGCACCGCAGTCTGCACAGACAGCCGCAAACATCTCCCGCTGGCGGGCTTGCGCCCCGCCGCTTCGCTGCTCCTTTCGGCTGCGGCGGCATTCCGGGCAGCGTACGGGATCGTGTTGAAATCCCTTCTCCTGGTAAAAGGCCTGTTCCCCAGCGCTGAATACAAACTCTCTGCCGCAGTCCCGGCAGACCAATACCTTATCAACAAAGGCAGCCATTGATTCTGATCCCCTTCTTTAAATCGGTTGTTATTACTCACCACACCAACCCAGGGCGGGCCTGCCTTGCCTCATTGCCTACACCCCGCCGGGGAGGTGCCCCACCGACACCATCGGGGATCAAGACCTTGGCATTTAGGACTTTGTCTAGCAGGATGCCGTTGATAGGTACATCAGCCGCTAGGGCCCACACCTTCAGTCTGATTATACCCTGCCCCAAAGAATAACACAATAACCAACAGTCACATTACCAGCTGTCCCTCTTCGTTAACAAAGGCCCTGATATGCCGAATCGGATCCCTTACCACCCGCTTTTCACCCGCGATGGAAAGGGTCACATTGGGATAAACCTTCTGAGCGATGATGGTGCCTTTGGCCACTATAGTGACTTCAGTAGTCACTCCGCCGGGGCCCCCAAGTTCCTTGAATTCCACATTGCCTTCGTGAACTGTAACCTGTCCGCCCCGCAGCAGCCCCAAAGGTGCCTTTACTCCTTTGCCTGCTGTAATGGTAGAGTGGTAGCAGCCGGCACCGTTGATTATCACTTTGCCGCTGGCTTCCAAGAACGCGTTCTGCAGGCTTTTCACCTCAATGTCTGCATCGGCTGCCTGCATAGCCTCGAGATAAAGAGCTAGATCCTGCAGGGACTTAAGCAGCGGCTGCAGTTCCCGGATGGATCCAATGCTGGCTGGTCCCAAACCGACCAGCTTTTTTCTCAAGGCGGGCACCAAATGGGAGAAATCCTCAAAAAGGTTGGGAGAAGAAGCCGCATGGTCTTCGAGCACTGCGATCTGCTTGGGGATCTCCTTGAACTTACCCTCCAAGAGCTGCTTAATTATCTGCCCTTCTGGTATTTTGGCCTCCTGTATCCGGGGATCTCGGTACAGCTGACGAAACGCACGCAGCAGTCCTTCCAGCTGGGTGGTCAGAACCTGGACCACCGACAAGACCGCCCGGCATTCCGCCGAGATCCCGCCTGCACGGATCTGCCCTCCAATTACTCCCTTCCGCACTATTACCCCCTGCTGGCCCATGACCTTGGCGTGGGAAACCAGACCGTGAATCTCCACCAGACCTCCAGCCATGATCTCGATGCCGTCCAAGACATCGCCGTTTATTACTACATCTCCTGAAAAGCGGATGTGGCCGGTACTGGCGTCGGCATTCTTGGGCAGGACAAAGGAAGGAATTACCTTGATGGTTTTTCCATCCAGCACCGGGCGCCCCTCCCGGGCGGCCACCGCCTGGCGTCCTTCATTGGTCAGCTCAACGCCTTCCCCCACCGAAAGCACTGGGTTGCGGTAATTCCGGGGCCGGATTTGCTTGCCGTACACGTCCATACCGGGCTGCCCCGGCACCGGGTCGATCTTCTCCGCCAGCAGAGTACCGGGCTCCACCCAAGGGATGGAAATGCGGTCATAGAGGTCTACTCTGGTAGCATTGGGATCAATGTCTCTCTCCCCTATCTCGGTGAAATAAAACTTGAGCGACCCATCCACTGGGTCCACCGGCGGCCGCCCCTGAGCCACCAGCGTGGGCAGGCTCTGCCTTTCTGCTACCAGGGTCTCCACCGCCTCGGCGTCAATTCCATACACAATACCGGCTTCCTTCAGTTTTTCCATCACCATTTCCACCGTGGGTTCAGGAGGGTTCACGATCTCCACCTGCTCCGCAGTGACAATCCCAAAGGTTGTTTCCGGCAGATCGCGGATTCTGAACTTTCTGCCTACCTTGCGCCGCACCGCGGCAAAAGCACGCATCTTATATTCATCGACTGTGATCTCGATGTCGCAGACCGGCTCCTGATCCACAGGAAGAACTTCCACTACGTCTCCCGGAAATAAAGTGTACCTATCTTTGACCTCGACCCCATTTACCTTCACCAGTACATTCTTGTCCGGCTTAATCGACGGCCAGCTTCCACCCCCAGTGGGAGGTATAACTGTCACGCGACCGTCCTCAATAGAAATCCGCCCGTTGACCGCTGCTGCCGCTTGTCCTGACCCTGTATCTAAACCCTTTTCCCCTTCTGCAGCGCTATGGTTAAAAGGCGAGTCATCCAACCTCGTTCGGCCATCGTACGCAGTCACTGCTATAACCCTCCCATCTCATATCAATCAGCGGAGTCTCGAGGTCTTTACAACCAGTTTCTGGATTTCACCGACAACCACTGGCACCAAAGCTAGCCCGATAACGACGTCCCAATGGGCTGCATCGAGAGGCGTTACCTCGAAAACACCCTGCAGGAACGGCACCAGCATAACCAACAGCTGCAGACTCGCGGAGGCAGCAATCGCCGCTATCATATATCTGTTGCTGAACAGTCCCACTCTAAACAGGGATTCGGAGGACCTGGCATTGAGGGCCTGGAACAGCTGGGCAAACGCCAGGGTGGCGAAACTCATGGTGCGGGCAGCACTCACCGACAGCCCTTCCCGGATTCCCAGATAATAGGCAGCTACTCCCAGAAGACCAATGAGACAGCCGTAGAATATGATCCTGGCGCCCATGCCGCCGGCGAAAATGCTTTCCTTCAGCCTGCGGGGTTTGTGGCGCATTACTCCCGCCTCTGCTGGTTCCACCCCCAGCGCCAAAGCCGGAAAGCCGTCGGTTACCAAGTTGATCCAGAGAATCTGGATAGCGGTAAGGGGTCGTCCCCAACCCAGCATGATGGTGACAAAAATGGCCAAAATCTCTCCCACATTGCAGGACAGCAGATAGTAAATGGCCTTGCGGATGTTGTCGTAGATGGTCCGGCCCTCAGCCACCGCGGCCACGATGGTGGCGAAATTGTCGTCGGCCAGCACCATTTCCGATGCTTCTTTGGCAACATCGGTACCGGTGATCCCCATGGCCGCTCCGATGTCTGCTCCCTTCAAGGCGGGAGCATCGTTGACGCCGTCGCCAGTTACAGCCACCACGTGGTCTTTCCTCTTCAAGGCTTCGACGATTCTCATCTTATGCTCCGGCGAAACCCGAGCAAACACCCGCACCCTCTCGATAACCTCATCCAACTCGCCATCGCTCATCTTCTCCAGTTCCGGTCCTGAAATCACCAGCTGAGCGTCACTTTCCAAAATACCCAGATCTTTGGCGATGGCAGTAGCTGTCAGCTTGTGGTCGCCGGTAACCATAACAGTCCTGATGCCGGCCTCTTTAGCCTCCCTAACCGCATCCTTCACCTCAGGCCTAGGAGGATCAATCATCCCGGCAAAACCAACAAAGATCATGTCGCTTTCCACCGTCTCCGGTGAGATATCCTCAGGGATTGCATCCCACTGCCGCATGGCTAGGCCCAGCACCCTCAAGGCCTGCTGCCCCATGGATCCATTGACCTCCAGAAGTCGCTGCCGGTCCGCATCGGTGAGCGGTCTGATCTTGCCGCCTGAGTAGATGCGGGTGCAGAGAGAAAGGAGCACATCGGGAGCCCCTTTGCAAAAAGAAACATATCCCGAGTTTATGACATCGATGCCGGATAGCCTCCCGGCGCCGTTGAGTTTATGGAATGTAGTCATCCGCTTCCTGCGGGAATCAAAGGGAATCTCTCCCACCCGGGGATAGTCGCCGTGCTCATTTTCCTGGAATGTCAAGCCGGCCTTGGCAGCCAGCACCACCAGTGCACCCTCGGTGGGATCGCCGATAATGCCGTATCGGTTGTCGCCGGCATCCAGTTTGGCGTCATTGGCCAGCGCAAATCCGTGGAGTAGAACGTTGAGGTGGTCATCCTGCAGGGGGTCCTCCAGCACTTCGCCATTCTGGCTGCGAAACTGGCCGACCGGTTCATAGCCTTGTCCAGTGACCTGCAGCATCTGGCCGTTGACATAAACGCGAGTAACAGTCATCTCATTCTGGGTCAAGGTGCCTGTCTTGTCTGAAGCGATGACGGTGGCAGTACCTAAGGTCTCCACTGCCGGCAGTTTGCGGATAATAGCCCGCCGCTTGGCCATGCGCTGCACACCCAGGGCCAGCACGATGGTTACAATGGCCGGCAGTCCCTCAGGTATAGCAGCCACAGCGAGACTGATGGCAGTCATAAACATTTCGAAAGCCGGCTCTCCCCGCACAATTCCCAAAAGAAAGACCACCACAACCAGACCCAGTGCCACAATTCCCAAAGTCTTGCCCAATTCCCCTAGTTTGATCTGCAGAGGCGTAGGCTCCTGAGAAGCTTTCTGGATCATGCTGGCGATCTTGCCGATTTCGGTCTTCATGCCGGTGCCCACTACTACCGCTTTCCCGCGGCCGTAGACCGCAGTGGTACCGCTGAAAACCATGTTCACCCTGTCACCCAGCCCAGCCTCAGCATCCTGCAGAGGAGCTGTAGATTTTTCCACCGGCACAGACTCTCCGGTCAAGGCTGCCTCTTCGCATCGGAGGTTGACAGCCTCCACCAGACGGGCATCGGCTGGAATATTGGCACCTGCCTCGAGGAGAATTACGTCCCCGGGAACCAGCTCCCGAGCAGGTATATGCTGAACCTTTCCATCCCGAATAACTGTAGCGATGGGAGCAGACAGCTGCCGCAGTGCAGCCAGTGAGTTCTCAGCCTTGCTTTCCTGCACAACTCCTAGGATAGCGTTCAACACAACAATGAGGAGAATGATGAGGCTGTCCTCAACTTCTCCTACCAGGCCGGAGACCACCGCGGCGCCGATGAGCATCAGGACCAGAACTTCTTTGAACTGATCCAGCAGCATCTCCCATATGGTTCGGCCCCGCTGCGCCTCCAGCTCATTGGGTCCGTATCGTTCCAATCTGCGGGCCGCCTCTTCCTGAGTTAACCCGGTATTTAGGTCTGTTTCCAAGGCCGCTGCTGTATCTTCCTTGCTTATGAGGTACCAGGTTTGTTCATTGTCGCTGTGCATTTGTACTATTGCTCCCCCCGTGTAGTGAAAGTTCGTTTTATGGTGAGATAATAAATTGTCCCGCCCCGGCATTATTTCTTTTGATCGATAAACCGAGACCCCCGCAGATCCGGCCCGGCGTAGGCCTTGGCGGCTTTCCTGCCGAGGTCAAATTCCTTCAGCTCGGCCTGAACGGCCGCCACCAACCTCCGCAGCTTTGCCTCATTAGCTTGCTCCGTTTCCTGCAGTTCATCAAGGATGTCCATCAGCTCCTCTATGGTACCCTTCAGCTGAGCAGCAGCCGCTGTTTCCGGCAGCTGAGATAAGGAGAAGCTATCGAGTCCCAACTGCTCCCGGACCTCCTCCCGCAGCCGGCTCATCTCGGCCTCCTGGCCGTCGATGACCTGCATGATGCTCTGCTTTTTCGCCAGCAGAGCATCGACCTCTTTCCACTCACCTGCAGCCAAGCTCTCCCCAACAGACTCTGCCAGACCCAACAGTTCTCGATACAGCTGCATCATGGTGCGGTAACCCGCGTCCATCTGGACGATTAACTCATCCACACTGTTCACCGCCTCTAGGTTATCCAATAAGGGCAAACACAGGCTTATCATTATAACCTTCGGCCTAAAGGAAAAAACTCCTACCAACGGGAATCATCCAAGATGGGGTACAGGGGTACTCTGGAAAGCATCGCACAAGCAGGATATTAGGAGGATAAGACCCACCGTGAACGTCTTTGCCATCAGCGATCTTCATCTTCCCGGGGGGGACAATAAACCCATGGACGTTTTCGGACCTGAATGGTCCGGACACCAAGGGCGCATCGCCGCTGCCTGGCGGGAGGTGGTCAAACCGGAAGACCTGGTGCTGGTCCCCGGGGACCTCTCCTGGGCCATGAAGCTGCCTGCGGTCCAGGAGGACTTGGATTTTCTGGGCAACCTTCCAGGCACCATACTGCTGGTCAGAGGTAATCACGACCTGTGGTGGAAAAGCATCAGCCAGCTGCGGCAGCGCCTGCCCAAAAACGTCTTCGCACTGCAGAACGATTTTTACCCGCTGCCGGGGAGACTAGCGGTATGCGGAACTAGGGGGTGGAAATCCCCGGGAGCAGCAGATTTTACTCCCGAGGATGAAAAGGTATATCGCCGGGAGCTGGCCCGCCTGCGTCTTTCTCTCAAAGCAGCTCAAGATGCGGGCTTTGAGCCATATATCGTCATGCTTCACTATCCTCCCACCGCGGAAGACCAGACAGACTCTGAATTTACCGGGATCATGGAGGAGGCGGGAGTCAAATACTGCGTTTACGGCCACCTGCACGGCCCGGCCCAGCGCCAGGCCCTTACCGGAAAATACCGGGGCATTTCCTACTACTTAGTGGCCTGTGATGCTGTTGGCTTTAGACCTGTGCACATTACCTGTCTCCCGGACTGAACCTCCCTCATCTCTACAGCAACCCCATTTTCTTTGCCGCGGCCGTCAGCTCATCCCGGAATTTGGGATGAGCAAGGCCGATGAGCAGCTTGGCCCGCTCCCGCATGGATTTGCCCTTCAGCTGGGCAACTCCGTATTCGGTGACAATGTACTGCACATCGGTCCTGGGAGTAGTGACTACCGCTCCCGGGCTCAAGGTGGGCACTATCCTGGATACCTCCCCTCCCTTGGCCGTCGAACAGAAAGCGATGATGGCTTTACCGCCCGGCGAGTCATAGGCTCCTCGGATAAAATCCAGCTGACCGCCGGTACCGCTGAACTGCTCAAACCCAACGGATTCGGCGCACACCTGGCCGGTGAGGTCTACCTCCAGAGCAGCATTGATGGCTATCTGTTGGTGGTTCTTGGCAATTACCGCCGGATTGTTGACATACTGCACGGGGTGAGCCTCGATCATGGGGTTGTCGTCCATGAAATCGTATAGGCGCCGGGTACCGGCCGCAAAGGCAATGACTGCTTTGTACGGATGTATAGTCTTGCAGCGCCCGGTTGCTACCCCTGCCAGCATGAGGTCCATGAGGCCGTCGCTGAGCATTTCCGTATGAATGCCTAAGTCCTTGTGGTCCATAAGATACTTGATCACGGCGCTCGGTATACCACCGATACCCAGCTGCAGAGTGGCACCGTTGGGAATCATCTCGGCAATCAGCTGTCCTATCCGCTCCTCATCCGGCCCATAAGTGGGTACAGGCAGTTCTGGCAGGGGTGCCTCATTCTCCACAATGACATCGATCTCGTCTATGTGCAGAAAACCTGCTCCATGGGTCCGGGGCATGTTGGGATTGACCTCTACGATAACTTGGCGGGCTTTGCGGCACACTTCCAGATTGTAATCTACGGATACCCCCAGGCTGAAGCAGCCGTGACGGTCCATAGGTGAAACAGCGGTAATAGCCGTATCTATCTCGCCCTTTTCAACAAAAATCCTGGGTGCTTGGTGGAACAGATTGGGTGTATATGTGGCCCTGCCGGCTTTGTAAGCTTTGCGGTCTACGCCGCTGAAAAAGTATGATTCCCAATTGATTTCCGGCGGCAGGTCGGGGCTCAAGACAGTATGCATCGTATGGGTCAGCGGCAGCATGGCATGCATGGTGATGTTTTTGAGCCTTCCTTCCCTGACGGCATTGGCAATAGCCGCCAGTAGTGCCGGAGGCTCGCCGGCGCCTAGAGGCTGAATAATTGTAGAATTGCTCTCTATCCTGGCTACCGCTTCTTCTGGCGTAGTTAGTTTGCTTTTGTACTTTTGCTGCACAGTTCGATCGATGATCAGCAATACAAGACCTCCTCCCTCGCCCGTCGGGCAAGACCTTCTGCGGCCTAAGTTTTTCCGGCATGCCAGCAATTATCCTTAGTTTCTACATGATACCAATCTTCAATACTCCATATCCTTCCGTGATCCTGCTGTTCCTAAGTTCACATGCCTACTCCAGCAGCCGTCTACTTAGCTAGCCTCGGAACCTGCACCCGGCGAAAGCAATGCATGATCCCATGCAGTGCCGGGCAACCTAAGCCCGGAAACCAGATGAAAGGAGTTGGAACGATGGAACTTATCCACGGCGTCTCCGTTTTTCCCAGCAGTCCCTATCAGAATCAGGATATAACCATCAGCTACGACGGCCTGCTGCACAAGAGCGGAGCCGATCAAGTGTATCTCCACTACGGAGTTGACGGCTGGAGAAACCCGACCACCATACCCATGATGCGGAGCGCTTCTGGGGCATTCGAAGCCATGATCAGGGCATCTGCCAGGAAGGAAATCAACTTCTGTTTCCACGACAGTGCCATGAATTGGGACAACAACAACGGCCTGGACTGGACGATCCAGGTTCACTAAATCTCCCTCTTGGCGTTGAGCCTGCTGTCAGGCTGAAGAGAACTCCAGTCTTATCTATGAAGATGCCAGGCGGAATCCCCCGGCAGGATTTCGCCTGATCTTCTGAGCGGGTTCTATGAGAGGCTCAGACATAAGCTTCAGCTGCGGACGGCCGCTGCGCCGGTACTTGTGATAACAGCCGGCCGGGATCTTTCTCCAGAAGCCTAAGACTTAGGTGCCGGGCGACTGGGCCTTCATTTCGCAACCAGCAGCCCGCCGGGGTCCATAGAGTACTTGCGAGGAGGTACCGTTCGTGGGAAATGGGAACTACATCTGCATGCGGTGCGGCCAGGAAACCAATAACCCCCACTTTGACTTGGTGTCCGGCATCGTAAGCTGTCCAATCTGCCTTGAACAGGAAGGCTGGTTGTTGGGAAAACCGCGGGACAACGGGGAAGACGAAGGTTCCGACACAGAAGAAGTCTGATTTCAAAGTGGACAGGAGGAAACCGATCATCTCTCACGAAGACAATATCTGCCGCTGAAGCGAGAAGCGCAAGCTGGCAAAAAGCGCCGACGGGATGATTGGCATTGGATGTCTACAAACTGCTGGATAAGGGAACCTGGACTCGCCCCACTGATAAAATGGCTGTCTACACGGAGATTCTCCCCGGTGATGTATGGGGAATCAGAGTGACGCTTTACAAAGATACCGCCCAGGTGGAAGCCATCGATGGGCCCAAGTGCTCCTGGTACAAGGCCCCGCGGGAAGTATCGGCCGAGGTTCATCCTCCCTCTTTGTGGGAGAGGATAAAAGGCATCACTTTCCAAGACAAGCTGATGGCGGAAGTAGCCAAAAAACGGGCGGTGGCTGAGGCGGAAAACCGCAAGCTCCGGGAAACTGCCCAGAGCCAGGATTAGCTTAGGCCGGCCTCCCGGAGGATCAACAGGGCGGCGTTTTTTCCCGACTGCATGGCACTGCTGATGCTACCAGAAGGGACATACCAGTGGCCGCACTGAAAGAGACCCAAGAGGGGCGTGGTCTCCCGTCTAAGCCAGGATACAGCCTGTACCGTAGGCAGCCAGCCCCGGCGGGAGCCTTTCCAGTTGCCGGTATAGCGGCGGTAGGTAATGGGCGTCGCCGCATCCGCCACCCTCACCCGCTTCCTCAGTCCGGGCAGGATCCGCTCAGCGGAAGCCAGCAAGGCCGCGGCAACCTCTTCCTTAAGGGCAGTATACTCCGGCCCCCGCATCTCGCTGATCGTTCGCCAGCGCTGTCGGTACTCAAAGGATACAGGGGCTCCTACAGCTATGCTGCGGTAGCCGGGCGGCGCGTGGAGGCTGTCGGCAAAGCTGTTATCTACTACGTTGATGAGCCAGTGGGTTGGGTCCTCGCTGTCCAAAGCGTCCATCAAGGCGGGACAGTAGGTTATGTGGTGGTACCATGAACCCAGCTCGGTGACGCTGTCATCAACGCCGAGGGAAATCAGGAAGTAGGATGTCCAAGGCTCCATCTCTTTCAAATTCTCCAGGACGTGGTTCGGCACTGCACCTGCGGGCAGGAGCTCTTGGTAAAGCCGCATGGCATCGCAAGCGGCGACCACATAATTGCTGCCCACCGTTGCTCCTCCGGATAGCTTAACCCCAACTGCTCGACCATCCTCCACCAAGATTTTCTCAACAGCGGTGCCGCAGCTAACTTCACCGCCGTGATCGGCGATCACCTGTCGGAGGCTGTCAATAATGGCCTGGCCTCCACCCACCGGATAGTGGAAGCGTCCTTCCTTAATCCAGCCGATGGTGGTCAGCAAGAGGAGAGAGGAGGCGCTGCCGACGGGGCACAAGGAGTAGAAAAAGGTGCGGACTTGAGGATCCCTAAACTCCTGCATTAAGAGGTCCTGGATGCTGATGCCCATATATTTGCGATACAGTCTCATGTTGAGAACGGCTGTCAAACCAATTCTCAGCTTCTCCCACCTGGTGAGCATGTCATTAGGCTTTCTCGGAGTGTCAGGTATCCGGCGGAACAGCTTGAGGGCATCTGCCGTTAGTCGCTGGATAGCCTCGGCCTCCTTGGGGAACAGCCGGCAAAGCTCTTCTACCCACTCCCGGATGTTGGAGGAAAGCAGCACATCGAAGCCGGGACCGATCTGTCGGCTCCAGGGATCCAGCTGTCTGAAGCTGAGCGTCAGGTTCAGCTCCTCCCGGCAGGTAGAGATTGCTCCTCCAGGGTGGCAGCCCACGACCCACTGCAGGGCCTGTTCGAACAAGAAATCTCCTCGGGAAAAAGCCCCAGCCAGGCCTCCCAGTTTATGCTGCTGTTCAAAGACGCCGACGTTCATCCCCGCCTTGGCCAGATAAGCAGCTGCCGTTAAGCCGGCAACTCCTCCGCCGATAACGATTGCATCGAAGTCCTTAGCCATCACTCTACTCCTTATCCCCCCGTCATCACCAACCAGCGCCAACACAAGCAGCGGCCGAAGGAAGCTGTGCCTTTACTGCAGGCCGCTCCGCCTGAGCAGGCGTATAAACTGCAGCAAGAATTCAAACTCCTTGTCTGTCATATCGCAGACCATCCTCAGTACCAGCTGCACTCTGGGTTCTTGCAGCAGCGCTCGGAGTTCAGGATTTAACCCCCTGATAATCTCCTCCGCTGAATCATCCTCCAGCAGCAAGTAACAGGGAGAAACATCAAGGCACTGGGCTATCCGCTTGAGAGTTGCCAGCGAAGCCTGGGTCTTGTTGTTTTCCAGCTGAGCGATGAATCCAGGAGTCACGCCTGCCATCTCCGCCAATTCCGCCCGGGAAAGCCCCAGCTGCTCCCGCAGCAAGCGCACCTTATCCCCCACTGCACCGCAGTGAAAAACCTGAGACAGCGGCAGACTCACAATATCTGCCAACACCCGCAGGGTATCCACCGCCGGCTGTGCCTGCCCCCGCTCTATTTCGCTCAAATAACTAACCGAAATGCCCGCTGCCTCGGCGGCCTCGGTCAAGGACATGCCCTTTCGCTCCCGGGCAAGGCGCAGCCTGTCCCCCAGGGAGTCACCGGTCAAGGTCTCGGCTTCTGCTTGCATACCCTCCTCCGGCAGCAGCGCATCCAGGGCAACGTTCAGCGCCGCCGCCAACGCCTCCAGTGTCTTAACTGAGGGCTGCTTCTTACCGTTTTCGATCTCGCTCAGATAAGACCGGGATAGGCCGCTGCGGCTTGCCACCTCCTGCAGCGTCAAGCCTCTCTTTTCTCTGAATGTCCTGATCCTCTCGCCCAGCATCGCTGTTCTCTTCACCTAAGTCTCACTGGCCGGCCGGTCTTCGCCGATTCATAGGCACCAACTGCTACTTCCAGAGCCCTGATGCCGTCCAGGGCAGTAATGCTCGGTTCCCGGTCTTCCCGGAGACTATCGACGAATTCTTTAATTAAGTAGTAGTCCATATTTGCTCCCCAAAAGTCCCACTGGTAGGAAGGGTGAGCAAGGGCGATCCTCTCCATGCTCTGCCGCATCAGGTCTACCTCGGCTACCATGTCGGTACCCACCACTTCCATGTAAAGGTCACCCCAAGTATAAAAGCTGTCGGGCCTTGACCAGCTGGGATCGATGGTCATAAAAGCACCGTTGGCCAGCTCCAAAGTCAAAAGGCCGCAGTCCTCTGTGGGAATATCGTGGAAGCGGCGGTCCATCTCGCAATAGACCTCCACAAACTCCGTTTGGAAGATCCAACGGACCAAATCGGCTAAATGCACGGTGTGATCGATGACAGCACCGCCTCCGGCAGCTTCGGGATCGGTAAAAAACCCACCGGGCATCTTGCCCCGGTTAGTACCTCGGATAGCCAGTATTCTGCCCAAGCGCCCTTCTTCGTAATGCTCCTTCAGCCGTTGCACCGACGGAATGAAACGGCAGGGAAACGCCATTTGGAATTTGATACCCGCCTCTTTGACGGCTTTCTCCATGGCATAGGCATCTTCAAGGGTTGTGGCGATGGGTTTTTCACAGAGGACGTGCTTCCCTGCGGCAGCAGCCATTTCCGTCAGCATCCTGTGGTCCCGGTTGGCTGACGTAATGACGACGCCGTCAACATCGGCCTTCAGCAGCTCAGCGAAGGATGGGAAATACCTGGTATTGAACTGCTGCGCCGCCTGTTTTCCCCGTTCCGAGTCTTCATCGGCCACCCCCACCAATTCCACATCGGGCAGTGAGCAGATGGCTGCGGCGTAGCTGTAGGCATGCATATGGGCAAAGCTCATGATCCCCAATCTCATCCTTCTACCCCCCTCTCTCCGCTAATTACCACAGGTTCACCAGTGGCAATTGATTCCAGCGCTGCCAAGGCTATATCCAGCGCCGCTAAAGCTTCTTCTCCTGTGATCAAGGGTTCTTTCCCCTGACGCAGGCAGTCCAGGAAATGCTCCAACTCCAGCGTGTACGGATCCTTGTCAAGGGGATTCTCCGGCACTGCAACACCTGGCGCCCCCGCCGAGCTTTCTTTCTGCACGTAACTGCGAAAACCGGCTGCCCTCTTGGAGTCATGGGTTAGAAGGCCCCTCTCACAGGCAAACTCAAACTTGGTGCCGAAGCCGCCCAAGTTGAGCCAGCTGCCTTCAACGCTGCCGATGACTCCGCTCTTAAACCTGAGGCTTACCAGCACATGTTCCAGGCGGTTGTACGCCCGGCCATAGGTACCTTTGGCATAGACCCTTTCCACATCGCCCAGGGTCCAGCGGAGGAAGTCAAAATCATGGATGATAAGGTCCAGCGTCAGACCGCCGCTCCAAGGGAAGTGGGCGTACCAATCCTGCCAGGCAGTGGGAAACCCCCCTCCGCCCCGGAAGGTGTAGACCGTTCCGACCCTTCCCAGCTCTCCTGCCTGAATAATCTCCCGGGCGCGGCGGTACTCGGGGAAGAAACGGACAACATGGCCGACGCCGAAAGTCACCCCCGCTTTGCGGCAGGCCTCGATCATGGCTGCCCCATCTTCCCGAGTCCGGGCCAAAGGCTTTTCGCAAAAGACGTGCTTGCCCGCCGCAGCGGCCATTTCCACGTGCTCCCGGTGAAGATGGGTGGGAAGGCAAATATCCACCACATCCAGATCTTCGTTGGTCAACATGTCGGCCAAGGTGGCGTAGCCCCGTACTCCGTACTTTTGGGCCAGCCTATCCCGGCGATCCCTTTGAATGTCGGCGACTGCCACCAGCTCACAGCCGGGAATCTGCTGGTAACTGGCAGCATGGACGGTACCCATGGTACCAAGCCCGACAATGCCAACTCTCACATTTCTTCACCTCCGTGAAGTCCTGAAACGGCCTGGAAGCTGTTCGCCTGAACATTCTTCATTACTCCGTATTCTTTGAGCTGCAGATGTTTCCTCCATCCGGCGGCTGTCGATCGCCGCTAGAGCTCCCTCTGAGAGCCTGTCTGGCCAGGTAATCACAGCGGTTGTTGAGTTCATCGCCGCCGTGACCCTGCACTTTTATCCACCTTACCCTATGGGTTCTAGTAAGTTCCAGGAGTCGCTTCCAAAGGTCTTGGTTTTCGACCGGCTCTTTACGGGAATTCAGCCAGCCGCTTCGCTGCCAC
>DUMM01000047.1 GCA_012839845.1 Bacillota bacterium
AACCTTCTTGGAGATAAATCCCTCGTTTCCTCTTCTTAACTCCTATCTCAGGAGCTTCTCCTTGCATAAGACCCCAATACTGCACCACCTGGATCCTACTGGAAACCCGATAACTTCTGACTCATACTTGTCTTCTCCCGAAACTGCCCTTGCACAGCTAGATCTCAACGGCAGCTGAGAGCTGAACAATTCTTCCTTCAGTGACCCGAACTTGCCAGCGTCCTCGGCAGTTCCGCTCGATTTCTCCGGCTCCCTGCGTAATTCGGGGCTTGGCCGTATCAGCCGGAAGCTCAATCACACAGGGCACCTCTGAAGGAAGCTCAACATGGATAGAGAACTCCGTTCCCCTATCCCAGCGGACTTTGACATCACCCTTCGGTGTTGGAACAACGCCCTCACACCATTTGAGGTCCACAGGTTCCGGACTGATGAGGATTTCAGCAAAGCCAGGCTTCGCAGCTCTAACCCCCAGCTGATAAGCAGGTAGGAAGTATCCTGGGGCGGCAGACCAGGCATGACAGAAACTCCTTGTCCACCGGTCCCTCTCATAGCCTGGGAACGTCTCCCAACACGTGGTAGCGCCTCTGTCAAGCATCATACCCCAATACTCGCGGGTCCACTGGACTATTTTATCGAAACAGCCCTGTTTGGCCAAAGCCTCAAAGCTGAAAAACATCATGAAGGGAGAACCGATGGTAACCCATCCGGTCGGCGCCTCCTTGACGTACCGGGCCAACAGTTCCTTGCGCTCTCCTTCAACACAGTCGCATAGGTAAACAACGGTATTGGTCTGCTGGCTGACTACTGGAGAGAGAGTGCCGTCTGCCCGACGGCAGTCGACGAACGCTTGGCGTTCCTCTGACCAGAGATGCCGGTTGATGGCCTCTTTGAGCCTATCTGCTGCTGCCGTGAAGCGCTGGCAATCTTCGGCGGCATTGGTTCCGCCCAGAGCTTTTGCCAACGACGCTGTCTCCCTGAGGGCCTTCACAAGCCAAGCATTCTGGTGGGTAACCACACCCTGGTTGGGCGTGTCCATAGGCGCCCAATCCAGCATATTCCATGCCTTGATTTCCAGTAAGCCGTCTTCATTCAGGTATTGTTCAATGAAGGCGAGACAAGTCTGCCTCAGTGCTGGATAGATCTTTTCCAGAAAATCCCCATCGCCTGTATGCAGGTAATGTTCGCTGCAGGCTATCACCCACAGCAGGCTCCAAGCCGTGAGTATATCCTGCCATCCGCTGGGAACCTGTGATTCGGGCAGCGGCGAGCGCTCCAATGATTTAGCCACCAGCTCAAGACAGCGGCGAGCCAAACGATAATCCCCGTTGACATAGTAATCAATTAGAGCTTCATTCCGGGCATCACCTACCCAAAAGGCCTGTTCATATGCTGGGCAGTCGACGTACGTGTCCTCGGAACACAGCCTGCTTGTGTACCGGCACATCTCCCATATCTCGTTCAGCAGATAATCAGAGCAGCGGAAGCTGGCCCTCCTGCTGTAGGGATAGGTATTGAGCAGGCAGCGGATCTCCCGAATTCTCAGGGGTTTCTTCAGGTTGCGAACGGTCAATAGAGCATATCGAAAGCCGCGGCGGACATGGGAATGGAAAGACTGCCGGCCTTCCCTGGTAATGTACCGCATGGTGTTGTTCAGCCTGTCGGTAAACAACCAGCGGCCTTCCTGAATACCCTCAAAGCAGTTCCAGTCTAAGATGACTCCCCCATGGCAGGAAATCTCAAACTCCAGGAATCCCACTATCTCACGGCCGAAATCCAGCAAAAGCTCAATATCCAACCCATCCGCATCAGGATAGATCACGGTCTCCCCGGAATTCGCGGAAAAGAGGTTTTCCACCCCTTTGATCCTTACTCCGCCGACCTCCACCAAAACTCGACGGGCTGTTGCCGCGAAAACGCTGTCCATTACAGCATCTTCAGGAACAGGCTGTAAGTGGGACAAGACCTCCTGGCTGTTTATCAAGTCATTGACACTTGCCATGTTGAGCAGTTGCGAAAGAATCTCCTCTCCAACCTTCCTGCCGTCCAGAAATCCGAAGGTTGGCTTGTCCTCCCCTCCACCGAGGGCCGGCAGGGCAAATCTCAGCTCCTTATCGCTTTCCAAGGCAAAGGGAAATGCCAAGTCGTGCCACTCTCCGCAGAGATCCACGACGACAAGGTTTGAACCTTGCTGTAGGGTGAGATTCGCAGTCTGACTTCCCCCAAAGTCTACAGGCTGACCGCTTAGCTTTACCTGTCCGCCGAAGCCGTAGACTTCCAGCTTGTGCCAAGCAATCTCCGTCGGTTCGTCCACATCAATGGAGAAAACCAGAGCACCCCGAATACGTTCCCGGTTGGCATCCCGTTTGTCGGGGGCAAACAGCGGCTGCAGGTCTATGGAAAACCTATACGGCACCGGCTTTACTTTTCCCGTGCTGAGAACATCCACCGGATAGGTAGGTTCTTCGGTGAGGAAAGGAATACTCCGCTCGACCATGGCTGTCCACGGCGGAACGCCAACTGCACCGATTACACTGGCAGGCTCCCAATCTTCATCGGGATAATCAAGGTCCACCCAGCTGACCTGACCGCGGCGAAGGTCACTTTGGGCATCGAACCGCTCTTCAAACCCCAGCTGACAGCAAATGCGGGGTGTCTTGCGCTCATAAGCAGGATGGGGTATTGTCCGCCAGGTTTCATCGCTTTTCGCCAGCAGCGTGCGGTTTCCCGCTTCGTCAACAGCTTCCACCTGACACAACAGCCCACCCCTGCCCGCAATGTACTGGAAGGTCGAAATTCCGTAATAGTGCACCATTACTGCGACAACATTATCGCCGGGCCGCACCCGAGAGGTGATATCATAGACGTCATAGCTCTGCTCACTGGGCCAGCTGCGGGTGGGCCCTTGTCCTATCCTCTCTCCATTGAGGAATAAGACATAGCGGCTGTCGGCAGATATGTACAGCTCAGTTCTCTCGCCCGGATTACTCACAGTGAATCTCCGCCTGAACACCTGATACCAGTTCTTTTCTTCCGGATCGCTGCGTCCCCAAATCCAAAGAGCCTGCCACCCAAAACCTTCTTTCCTGTTCAACTAGACAGCCTCCTCTCCGGTCTATATCTTCAGTGCGCCTGAGGTGATACCTGTAATGTAGTACTTCATGCAGAACAAGAATACCACCACGAGGGGGATGGATGCCAGCACGTAACCTGCAAACATGGGCCCATAGGATGTCACTGTAAACTGGCCCTGAAATGTCAGCAGCCCAGTCGTCACCGGTTTCAGCTCTTCTCTGGAGAATACAACCAACGGCCAGATGATCTCATTCCAAGTTCCCACAAAATTCAGCATGAAAATCGTGACCACGATGGGAAAGGACAGCGGAATTGCAATCCAAAAGTACAGCTGAAAGTGGTTGGCTCCATCTATCCTAGCAGCCTCAAACAGCTCCTCAGGCAGTCCGGCAAAGAATGTCCGCAGAATGAAAATAGAAAACACCTGGCCGCCGGCGATCATCGGCAACAGCATTCCCGCTCTTGTATCGAGAAGCCCAAACCAGCGGACAACTAGAAACTGAGGAATAAGCATCAACACAGGCGGAATCATCAAAAGTCCCAGAATGAGATAGAAGAGAACTTCTTTGCCGGGGAACTTATAGCGAGCAAAGACGTAAGCTGAGATGCTGGAAAGCATCACTACACATAGTGCCTCAACTGTAGCGTAAAGAATACTGTTGCTGATGTAGCCGCTTACCTCCTGCCAAGCAACGACATAGTTCTCCCAACGAAGGGGCAGCGTCGGCTCCCAGAAATGATGAATGAACTGATCATAGTCCTTGAAAGACGTGATAAGCAAGAAATAGAGCGGAAAAAGCGTCAGTGCAACCAATATGATCAGGATAACGTGTCTTATCACTTCACCTCGGATAGCGGGCTTCAAATCGACCACTCCTCATGCCTTAAGCTCGATCTCCGACTGGACATACTTCATATTTAAGTAAGTAAGCCCCAGCAGGATGACAAAGAGAACTGTGCCAATGGCCGAACCGTAACCCATCCGGCCGTAGAGAAATGCGTTTTGATACATCGCCAGGCCTGGCACCATGGTAGCCCATCCGGGGCCGCCGTTGGTCATCACCAAGATCATCTGGTACTCCCGAATGGAATTGATCAAGGTGAGTACGACCACCAGCTTGATTTGCCCCAATATGAGAGGGATGTCCACCTTGATGATCCTTTTCAGCCCAACCGCACCTTCCAACAAAGCTGTCTCCAGCACGCTGCTCGGGATGGCAATCAGACCGGCCAAAAAGATCAGGAAGTTGAAGGCATCTATCCAGGGAAAACCAACAAACAGAACTGCCGGCAAGGCAAAGTCGAAGTCACCCAACCATCCCCTGGCCAAGTGACCCAAACCGATCACCCGGAGAAATTCATTGATTGGGCCGTACATCCCGTACATGAACCGCCAGAGTAGAAGGGTGACTATCTGGGGTATGACCATTGGGACAACAAAGAGAACTCGATATATATACTGAGCTTTGGTACTCCTTAGGTTAAACACCAGTTCCGCACCTAACAGCGGAAACACCAATCTAATGACAACCCACCCCAGCGTGAGTTTAGCCATATTTTGAAAGGCAGTAATCATAACAGGGTCATTGAAGATCTCTTTGAAGTTCTCCAGACCAATAAACTGTTCGTAGAAGGCTCCATCCCAATCGTAGAAAGAGCGGTATAAAGCAGTGATGGCAGGCCAGTAGTTGAAGGCAATAAGCATCAGAAAGGTAGGCACGAGAAGCAAATACAAGGTCCTGGAGCGGGCCACTTCCCTCACCCAACTGCGCCGCTTGCTAGCCGTCAATGAACCACCCATTGGCATGATTCTCCCTCCAGTATTGTGTCAGTTGGAACTGGAAGCCGGGACGGCCTTCTCAGCCGTCCCGGCTGGATCATCTCTACTTCAGATATTCGCTCAGATCCCATTGATTCTCGCTGATCAGCTGGCGTATCGTCCGGGTGTGGATACTCTTGAGCTGCTGAATAACTTGATCGAGGGTCAACCGATCCGCCACGTACTGCTGGAACAGTCTGGTTGTCTGCTGACGGCACTCTAGGGTAAGCAGCACAGCACCTGGATCCCGGTTGATAAGCTCCAGGAACTCCTGGTTAGGACCGGGCATCATGTTGGCAATCATAGGTCCGGTTTCTCCACCGGGCTCAACACCCTTGATACCGGGAGCAAAAAGCCCAGCGTCCTGGATGAAGGGACCGGCATTCTGGGGAGCGGTAAGGAACATCAAGAAGTCCACGGCCAATTCTCTCTGCCGACCAGTAACGTGGCTGGGGATGGCGTACTGGAAGGCCGCGGTAGGACCACCCATCAGGCCTACTTTATCCGCAGTGGCGTAAGGCAAGCATGCTTTGGTAATGAGGGGGAAATGGAATGTTCCGAAATCAAACTGGCGCAAGCTGTCATAGAGGATGGGCTTTAGCTGCCAGGAACCGCCCCAGAACATGGCAGCCTTGCCGGTCACCCACTGTTCATAGGCCATCTCCTCGTCATCGGAGAGGTGACTGGGCTGGAAGTATTGGGCGAACCTATACATTAATTCCCAACCAGCTCGATACTCCGGACTGTCAACATTGATAATCCCTTTTTCAAGAGCAATTATCCTCTCCTTGAGGTTGATGAACCCGGGCTGCTCGGCCACATCCATCTCATCTACCCGACCCCGGTAGATGGAATGGAAGATGGTTCTAGAGAGCCACTCCCAGTACATTTCACCTGAGGATCCGGCTCCTGCCCAGGCTATTGGCACATAACCGGCCGCCTTGATCTTGTCCATCATGTTCAACCATTCGCACAGGGTCTCAGGCGTACGGTCCGGGTCAAGGCCGACAGCAGCGAAGATATCTTTATTGTAAAACCAGGGGGTAACCACCACATCTCCGACAATAACGTAATGTTCTCCATTAGGACCCTTTACTGGATCCCACGTCTGGGGTGTAAACACGTCGCCCCAGGTTTCAAATCCTTCGGCGTACGGATTCGGCAGGCTTAAGTATTCCCGCAGGTCTACCAACAGCCCCTGAGGACCGTAGGTCTGATTGGCGTCGAAGTTCTGAACCCAAAAGATGTCCGGAGCATTTCTGCCGATGAGCCGTGTCCGCAGCCAAGTGTCGTAGTTCTCGCCTGTAGAGGTTTCATCCAAGAACTCGATCTCAACTTTAGGATGGATTTTCTGGTAATCGGCAGCAATCTGCCAGGCGTATTGCGGCGGATCCCACCTGTCAGTCGCTCGCCTCTCCCTGGGTGCATAAGCTTGAAGATAAATAGTCAGTTTCCCTTCGAACTGTGCTTCCGGGCCGAATACAGGAGCGCCGAGAGCTGGAACAGCCATGCACGCAACCAACACTAAGACGATCCAGACAGCTAAACTGGTCTTTGCCATCGAGATTCTCCTTTCATATCACTTCTGATTCTGCACTGCTGGATCAGCATCTCATGCAGCCTGACTCCACTATCACCCCCCAGCAAACACCTTTGGACTGGCTCTTTGCCTGCAGCCGACAGCTGCATCGTTGTCCAGCCTCTGGCATAATTCGATGTTGCTTGCCTGTTAGTTGAGTCCGTATAATGGTGTAAAAATGGTTTTCTAAAAAAATAGGAGAGCCATTAACAAATTCCTCAGTTAGAATAGAAGTTGGACAAACCAAAATTCTAAGAGGAGGAATTTGAATGGCTCAAT
>DUMM01000135.1 GCA_012839845.1 Bacillota bacterium
CCTTAGTGTAAAGTTATTGTAGGTCATCCAGATAGGAAGATACTGGTGAGGAATAGAAAAGAGATCTCACTGCCATTCCAGCTGGCAGAGCACAAGGCTCTAAGGAGTGAGATCTCTTATGAACATAGTTCGGGTTCTATTCGATGAGTTCCTGCAGGTAGCAGATAAGGTTTTGGGCCTTCTAGAGGGAGAATGGGATTATCCAACATTTGTTGAGCACGTGGAAAGGGTCCTGAACGATCTTGGCAAGAAGCTGTGTCGCGAAGCTCTAGAAGCTGCAGATGATTGGCTGAAAGATAATCCCAAGGAGCGGGAAGGCTGGACGGTGGTTCGCCGTGATCCCAAGAGTCTGTTAACGCCATTCGGAGAGATACATTACCAGCGCAGGTACTATCGCAACCGTAAGACAGGAACTTATGCATATTTACTTGACCAAGCGATAGGTGTTACACCCCATGGGAGAATAGACCCCCTGGTGAAGACGAGGTTGGTGGATGAAGCGACAGATGTGTCCTATCGTAAAGCTGGCAAGCAAGGGACATCACCGGAAGACACTGTAAGCGGTCAAACTGTAATGAATGTCATCCGAGAGACGTTCTTAACTGCTTCGCCAACGATTTCACGTAATGGTAGGAGGATGCAGACTCGGTATTTGCATGTCCAAGCCGATGAGGACCACATAAAGAAGCAAGATGGAGGCCTTGCCCTTGCCAAGTTGGTGTACACGACCGATGGCTATGGTAGGGACTGGGGTGAACGGAGAGTTCTTAACAACGTTCATTACACCGCCGGAGTATACCGAGACAACGAAGTGCTTTACCAGGAAGTATACGAGAACATCGAAGGAAACTACGACATCGATTCCATAGAGAAAATCTACGTTTACGGAGACGGCGCTCCGTGGATCCGAGGTTTGGCGGAATACTTGGGAGCAGTCTTCCTGCTAGATAAGTACCACATCAACAAATGCATTACTGAATCATTAGGTTTTTGTCCAGAACTGCGCAGCGCTTTGCTGCAAGCCGTTAAGGCTTTTGACCTTAAAGCAGTTAAATCGATCTTGGGTAAGGCTAGGAAAGCGGCCATGACAGAAAGCGAAAAGCAGCGGGTAGCGCAATGCCGACGATACCTAATTAGTAATTGGGATGGAATTATTGCGTGGAAGGAAGAAGCCCCCACGTCATAGGTTGTAGTGCTGAAGGCCATGTGAGCCATGTATTGTCCTGTCGGTTAAGCAGCCGGCCAATGGGCTGGAGTGAACGTGGGGCTGATCAGATAGCCAAGCTAAGAGCCATGAAAGCCAACGGTATTTCGATCAAAGAGCATATCTTGCACCGGAAAAAATTCAGTACAACACTTTCCATAGCGGTCAAAGCTGCACTACCAGCTCAACGAGAGAGGCTGCGGAAGGTTTCAGGAGAAGTACTGGGGAACATGCCGGTGATGAACGGTCCTTCTACCTATACTAGGAGAGTGCTCAAACAGCTTAGTTCAATCACTATCATCTAGCCATGTGCTCTGCCGGCCTAAATCGGGCCAGACTCTTTCTCCCAGACCTACAGTATCTTGACGCTATC
>DUMM01000048.1 GCA_012839845.1 Bacillota bacterium
CATGGGAAGCGGTGGAAAGTCTGGCACGAGCAGGATAAACCAAGCCGAGCGAGGAACAGAAACCCTTCGTTGAGTCAGAGAGAAGACGAGCGAAAATCCGTTTCATTTAGAGTTGCATTTCTGCCGCTCTATGAGAGTATTGCACAGGCAAAGTTCACCCTGTAGCTCCCAGAAAGCCCTTTGCAGTCAAGTGCTGCCATAAGCAGGGCCGAATATTTCGCCTGTGGGGCAGGTATACTTTAACCGAGGTCGGCAATGTCTCCAGATCAGATGTCGAACTGTCAGCAGCTCCGCTGCTGAGCCGTCTTAAGGCTTTTCGCCGGCAGGCGGCAGGTGCGCTCTGAGCCCATCGGTCTGAGAGACCTCTTGCCGGCCTCTTGGTTGTAGACGAAAGAGCTAGAATGGGTAAGGGGAGGACATGCCTGTGAATGCAGCTGCTGCCGTAACCAGAACCTTGACCTTTTATGCAGTCCTGCTGTTTCTGCTCCGCATTATGGGTAAAAGAGAGATCGGTGCTTTATCTCCCTTTGACCTTGTTGTCACCATTATGATTGCTGAGCTTGCAGCGCTGCCCATGGAAAACCCCGATATTTCCGTTATAGACGCACTGGTCCCGATTTTCACCCTCACAGCAGCAGAAATCGCTGTTTCCTTTCTCACCCTAAAGAGTGAAACCATGCGCATCTTGCTTACCGGTACGCCAACCGTTATAATTCGTGGTGGGGAAATTATAGAAAGTGAGATGCGGCGGACCCGATATAACCTTGCCGATCTGATGATGCAGCTGCGTCTCAAAGGTATCAGCAGCATAGCCGACGTGGAAGTAGCAGTCTTGGAGACCAACGGAGAACTGAGCGTGATCCCAAAGTCTCAAAGACGGCCCCTGGCTCCGGCCGATATCGGGGTGGAGACAGAGCCCGAAGGGCTGCCCCTGGTTTTGATCGTGGACGGAGTTGTAAACAAGGCGAACCTTCGATATGCGGGACTGGACAGCGATTGGTTGATTGCCCAGCTGCGGGAGCGCAACATTGAGTCGGTAGAGGACGTGCTGTTGGCTAGTCTGGATACGGCTGGGCGCTTGTTTGTCCAGCGGAAAAACCGGTCTGGGAGGAGAAGACATGCGGACATACTATGATGTCGTCATCATCGGTGCCGGCCCTGCCGGCATTTTTACCGCGATGGAGCTGGTCCGCAGCACATCTGATTTGTCCATCCTGCTGATAGATAAAGGACGTTCCCTGGCTAAGCGGTTTTGTGTAGCCCGGGAAACCGGTGTCTGCAGGTCATGCGATCCGTGTGCTATCACCAGCGGGTTTGCAGGTGCTGGAGCTTTTAGCGATGGGAAGTTGAGTTTGGCCCCCAGTGTGGGAGGGCGGCTGATTGACTATCTCCCTGAAAAAACCGTGCAGAACCTCATCAATTATGTAGACGGGGTCTATTGTGAATTTGGAGCTTCAGAGGAGGTCCACGGTCTTAATGATAAGGCCGTGGAAGACATTATGTACGAAGCCTCCAAGTACAACATCCAACTGATTCCCTGTCCAGTACGCCACCTGGGAACCGATGAATCCTTAGAAATTCTGGAAAATATGTATCAGTACCTTCTAAGGCACCCCTACTTTGAATTTGCCGAGCTCACAACTGTCCTCGACATTTTGGCTGACAACGGCAGAGTGACGGGGGTTAGGTTACAAGAAAAGGGCAAAGAACCTGCTGTGGTTAAGGCCCGGTATGTTGTTGCTGCTCCCGGCAGAGGCGGTGCCAGCTGGATGCTGGAGGAAAGCAGGCGCCTCGGGCTTAAGACCGAGAATAACGAAGTAGACATCGGGGTGCGGGTAGAGGTCCCCAATGCCATCATGGACCACTTGACCAAGGAACTCTACGAGGCCAAGCTGGTATACTACTCCGATACCTTTGACAACAAGGTGCGCACCTTTTGCATGAATCCAGGCGGAGTGGTATCCGAGGAGCGCTATGAAGGGGATATAGCGGTTGTCAACGGTCACAGTTACCAAGATCCCAGCTTGCGGACGCCCAATACCAATTTTGCCCTGTTGGTTTCCACACGGTTCACCGAGCCCTTTAACGAACCTATTGAGTACGGCAAGTATATAGCCCGGCTGGCCAATATGCTGACCGGCGGCGGAGTTATGGTACAGCGCCTCGGTGACCTACTGAAGGGACGCCGCACTGACAGGGATAGACTTAAGAAATCAACCACCATCCCTACCCTGCCCAGTGCTGTGCCCGGAGATCTTAGTTACGCACTGCCCCATCGCTACTTGATGTCTATCGTCGAGACATTGAAGGCTTTGGATAACATCATTCCCGGTCTCTACTCCAGAAATACTCTGCTGTATGGAGTCGAGGTTAAGTTCTATTCCGCTAGGGTAGATGTTAAACCCAATATGGCTACTGCCATAGAAGGCCTTTATGCCATCGGCGATGGCGCTGGAGTCACCAGAGGGCTAATGCAGGCGTCAGTCAGCGGTGTGATAGTGGCAAGAGACATTTTAGGAATGCCTTTGCCGCAGGGGGCATAGATGACAGTGCGGCGGACCTCAGCTGACAGGGTCTAGCCTTTGACGGGGGGATACTTTGTGCAAGAAGTTATTGTACATCTGGTCAGCCAATACGGCTACCTGGGTGTTTTTCTGCTGATTGCCATTGAAAACATCTTCCCCCCGATCCCATCAGAGATTATCCTGGCTTTTGGCGGTTTTATGACCACGTACAGCTCCTTGACTTTAACGGGGGTGGTTTTGTTTTCCACCGCCGGGTCGGTGGCAGGGGCCGTCGTTCTGTACAGCCTTGGCCGGATGTTGAATGCCCGACGCCTTGAGATTCTGCTAAACAGCAGCGCGGCCCGCAGGCTGCGGCTTAAGCAAGAAGATATTCGTCAAGCCGGGAAGTGGTTCAACCGCTACGGCAGCTGGGCAGTGTTCCTCTGTCGGTTTATTCCCATTGTAAGGAGTTTGGTGTCTATCCCGGCGGGGATGGCCAAGATGAGAATGACAGTATTCTTGCCGCTGACTATCTTGGGGACGTTGGTCTGGAATACCGTCCTCGTGTATCTAGGCCGATTGGCAGGAGAAGCCTGGGTGGTAGTAGCTTCGTACCTGGACGTCTACTCATTGATTACTCTGGTCGCCTTTGCGCTCTTGGCTCTGGCAGCGGCGGCGGTGTTTATCAAAAAGAGGTTTATCCAGCGAAGGTAGCAAATCCACCCTAAGGCTCCAGAATCTGCCTGATGAGGCAACTTGACCACTGCAGGGATTTTCAAGCTGGGGTATTGAAAAACACTGCAGCCTTTGTTATAATCATTACGCAGCAGGGATACAAGCGCCTATAGCTCAGCGGATGAGAGCACCGGCCTCCGGAGCCGGGAGCGCAGGTTCGATTCCTGCTAGGCGCACCAAAGAAAGCTACCGGTCAAACCGACCGGTAGCTTTCTTCTATCTTGCTTGAAAGTGTCGGACAAAGGGGAAACGTCCGGCACTGGGAAAAATTCGGGAGGAATAACCATCCATTCGACGAAACATGTAGGAGAGAGACTGCCCGCAATTGGTCAGTGGATTGGGGACCCAGTGGGCTGGCTGCTGGGGAAAATGAAAGGGAGGTCATGGTATGCAGATTGGCGTCTTTACCGTCTTATTTGGACAGCTGCCTTTGCCCGAAGCCTTAGATAAGATTAAGAGTTATGGGCTGAATGCAGTGGAAATCGGCTGCGGCGGATTTCCAGGTAAAGCTCACTGCGATCCAGTTGAGCTGCTCAGCGACGAGCAGAAGCTGAAAGACTTCAGGAAAGCCCTAGACGATCGCGGTATGTTTATCAGCTGCTTAAGTGTTCACGGCAATCCACTGCATCCTCAAAAGGAGCTGGCTGAGCAGTTCCACAATGACTGGCGCAATGCTGTTCTCCTTGCGGAGAAGCTGGGCGTAGAGATCATCGCTTGTTTCTCCGGCTGTCCGGGAGACCATGAGGATGCTAAGTATCCAAACTGGGTTACCTGCGCCTGGCCCACAGACTTCCTCAAAATCTTGGAGTGGCAGTGGGAAGAAAAGCTGATCCCTTACTGGGAACGGGAGAGCAAATTTGCATCAGAACACGGAGTAACCAAGATCGCCTTCGAGATGCATCCGGGCTTTATGGTGTACAATCCCTACACCCTTCTCAAGTTGCGTGAAGCTGTAGGCCCCAGCATTGGTGCCAACTTCGACCCAAGCCACTTGTTCTGGCAGGGGATTGATCCGGTAAAGGCAATCCGCTACCTAGGCGAAAAAGGTGCCATTTTCCACTTCCACGCCAAAGACACCGCCATTGACCCCTGGAACAGCCCAATAAACGGCAACCTGGACATTATCCCGTATACCGAGCTGCCTAAGCGCTCTTGGCTGTTTAGGTCGGTGGGATACGGCCACGGCTATCAGGTGTGGAAGGACATCGTCAGCGCTCTACGGCTAGTGGGCTACGATTACGTGCTCAGCATTGAGCATGAAGATGCTTTGGCCTCCATCGAAGAAGGATTTTCCAAAGCCGTAGAGTTCCTAAAAGAAGTGATTCTCAAGGAAGAGCTGCCAGAAGCGTGGTGGACTGACTGAGTTTCCTCGGGAGACACACGAAGGCTCAGCCGCAAAGAGCGGGGGACTATCCTCCGCTCTTTTGCTTTGTTTCTGCAGCATACGCACATGATCCTTGAAGTGATATACTTTACTTATCGCTTGACCTACCTTTGGGCCTTTCACCCGGAAGCAGGTAAATAACTGACCTGCTTAGAATAGCTAACGAAATGAAAGCAGAATCGGGAGGAACGTTATGTGTTCGAGATTTTGGAGAAAGAGCTTTTAGCCCGGGATATATGGAAATACACCATCGCAGCACCGGAAGTGGCCAAAAAGGCACAGCCGGGACAGTTTGTGGTGCTGCGGCTCCACGAACAAGGGGAGAGGATCCCCATCAGCATCTCCGATTGGGACCGGGATGCCGGTACCATTACTCTAATAGTCCAGGCTGTCGGTCACACTACCAAGCGGCTGGCTGAAATGGACGCCGGTGATCATATACTTGATCTGTTAGGCCCATTGGGTAAGCCGGCTGTTATTGAGCCGGTGGGAACTGTGGCATGTGTGGGCGGCGGAGTAGGAACGGCTATCATCTACCCTGAGGCTCGGGGGCACCGGCAGATAGGCAACCGGGTTGTGACTCTGATAGGAGCCCGCAGTCGTGAACATCTCTTTTATCAAGAGGAATTGTCGGCCGTCAGCGAACGGGTCCTTGTGGCCACGGACGACGGGAGCTGCGGCCACCACGGATTTGTCACTGATCTTTTGCGGCAGCTCATAGATGACGGCCTCCATCTGGATCAAGTAATAGCCGTCGGTCCCGTGCCCATGATGCAGGCAGTGTCGGAGCTGACAAAAAGCCGCGGCATTAAGACCATTGTCAGTCTCAACCCCATCATGGTAGACGGCACCGGGATGTGCGGTGCTTGCCGGGTGCGAGTTGGCGGTGCAATCAAGTTTTGCTGTATTGATGGACCAGAATTCGATGCCCATGAAGTGGATTTTTCATCCCTTCTTCGCAGGTTGCGGCTGCAGGAAAGATCAGCCGCTGGCTGTACGTCCGCGGAGAACGGGACGGAGGGGTGCAAAAGCCAGTGTCACAACTAGACATTTTAGACAAGCACGCTGCTGTTAGGAAAAACGTGCAGAGGACACCGATGCCGACCCAACCTCCTCAAGACAGGATTAAGAACTTTCAAGAAGTGGCTCTAGGATACTCTCCGGAAATGGCCCGCCGCGAAGCAGCCCGGTGTCTGCAGTGTCGCCAAAGACCTTGTGTGAAAGGCTGTCCCGTCGGTATAGATATCCCCGGGTTTGTGCGGGCAATAGCGGAAGGGGATTTTGCCGGTGCAGTGGCCGTAATTCGCCAGGATAATACTCTGCCAGCCATCTGCGGTCGGGTTTGCCCGCAGGAAGTGCAGTGTGAGAGCCATTGTGTATTGGGTAGGAAAGGAGAGCCCTTGGCCATAGGCAATCTCGAACGTTTTGCCGCAGACTGGGAAAGGGAAACTTGGGGCGGTGCTGCTCACCGGCCTAACAGAGTTCGCGGAGGAAAGGGCAAAGTAGCGGTAGTGGGTTCAGGCCCAGCGGGTTTGACTGCAGCCGCCGAACTGAGCCGCCTTGGGTATGAGGTGACGATCTTTGAGGCCCTTCATACGCCCGGGGGGGTGTTGGCCTATGGAATTCCCGAGTTCAGACTGCCGAAGGACATCCTGGCCTATGAGTTTAGACAGCTGCAGCTGCAGGGAGTAGAGCTCAGAACCAACGTGCTGATAGGCAGCACCCTAACGATTGACGATTTATTCTCCCTGGGGTTTCAGGCGGTTTTCTTGGGAACAGGGGCGGGTCTGCCCCACCTGTTGGGTATACCGGGCGAAGACCTGAATGGGGTCTATACCGCTAACGAGTTTCTCACTCGGGTAAACCTGATGAAGGCTTACCTCTATCCTCAAGTGGATACGCCCCTTTATTTGGGCAAGCATGTAGTGGTAATCGGGGGCGGCAATACCGCCATGGACGCTGCCCGCACCGCTGTTCGTCTGGGCAGCAGCGTGACGGTGGTCTACCGTCGGTCCCGGGAGCACCTACCGGCGAGGCGAGAAGAGATTCTTCATGCAGAAGAAGAAGGGGTGGAGTTTAGGTTTCTTACCAGCCCCACAGCCATTAAAGGGGATGAAGAGGGTTGGGTAGAAGCAATACAGTGTGTTGCGATGGAACTCGGCGACCCAACGGAAGACGGCCGCCCGGCTGTGAGACCCATACCCGGTTCCGAACTCTGGCTGCCTGCGGACTCGGTGATTGTCGCCATTGGCCAAGGCCCTAATCCCATCGTCGCCAGAACCACGCCGGGTTTAGAAACCGGTTTGCATGGAGTTATCGAGGTGGCACCTGATACTTTTATGACCTCGAGGGAAGGAGTCTTTGCCGCGGGGGATGTAATTACCGGCGGTGCTACGGTGATCAAGGCGATGGGAGGCGGCAAGAAGGCCGCTCAGGCTATTGACCACTATCTTAGGAACAGAAGCGGTAGGCCTATCAGCTAGGGGGCAGGGGAAGGTTGCGCATAATTGGCTGGTCGTCAGCTGTCAGGAGGGATAGATGGTGGGGGCTCAGCTCATCGATGGTAAAAGGATAGCCGCTGAAATTCGACAGGAAGTGAAAGCGGAAGTTGCCGAGCTGCGTGAGCGGAATGTAGTTCCTGGGTTGACGGTGGTGCTGGTAGGAGAAGATCCGGCGTCTCAAACATACGTGCGGTCTAAGCAAAGGGCGTGTGAAGAGGTAGGAATTCGGTCTGAAGTCAGGAAACTCCCGGATCATACCTCCCAGACCCAATTGATGAAGCTGATTGACGAGCTAAACCAAGACCCGGCGGTGCATGGGATTTTGGTGCAGCTGCCTTTGCCGGGGCATATTGACGCCGATGCTGTACTGCGGACCATCGATCCAGCGAAAGATGTCGACGGATTTCATCCGACTAATGTGGGCTGCCTCTGGACGGGGTTATCTTATCAAGGTTTTGTCCCGTGTACCCCGGCAGGGGTCATGGAGCTCTTGCGGAGGACCGGGATCGATCCCCGCGGGCTTGATGCCGTCGTCGTCGGCCGCAGCAATATAGTGGGCAAACCCATGGCTGCTCTGCTGCTGGAAGCCAACGCGACGGTGACAATCTGCCATTCCCGCACCCAAAACCTTCGGGATCAATGTCGCCGAGCCGATATCCTTGTGGTAGCCGTTGGCAAACCCCGCTTTATCTCGGGCGACTGGATCAAACCCGGTGCGGTGGTGATTGATGTGGGCATCAACCGGGTTGACGGTCGGCTGTGCGGCGATGTTGATGAATCGGCCTGGGAAGTCGCAGGTTTCTTAACACCCGTCCCCGGCGGTGTAGGACCGATGACCATCGCTCAGCTGCTAAAAAACACAGTATTGGCGGCAAAACGAACTCTCTAATCTGCATTTGGCTGCTGACTGCGAGAGAAGACTGCTAGGCCCCAGAATGGAGTTGAAAACCGTGCAGGTGACGTTCATATGGCAGGAGCAAGTTGAAGGCCGCTGGAGTCAACGGCAGAAGCAGGTGACCGCCAGCGGCGATGCAACAGTGCTGCGCCTGGCCCGGGAGTATGATATTAAGATCAATGCGACCTGCGGAGGGCGAGGGCGCTGCGGGCGGTGCAAGGTTGTTGTGCAGGGCCCGTTGAATGAAGTATCCCAGATGGAAAGGCAGCTGCTGACCAAGGAAGAACTGGCCAAAGGCATCAGGCTTGCCTGCTATGCTCGACCGCAAGGTGACATTTGGGTAACTATACCAACCGGTGAGACCGAGCTGCTGCAGATTTTGACCGAAGGTTCCGATCAGGAAGCAGCGGTGGAACCGGATATTGTCAAGGAATTTGTGGCTGTCCCTGAGCCTGTGTTGGAAGCCCCCGACGGCGACCGAGAGCGGCTGCTGGAGGCTTTGGCGGGGGCAGGGGGACGAATCTGTCAGATTCCCTTAGGGGTAATGACCAGACTGCCGGAAATCCTGCGCCAGAGCAATCATCGGGTAACTGTCACCCGCTGGCGGGAACACATAGTAGCCGTGGATAGTGGTGACACTACTGGTGAGCTCTTCGGACTAGCATTTGATATCGGCACCACTACTGTGGTCGGCGGGTTGATAGATCTCCACCAGGGCAAGGAGCTGGATGTGGCGGCTCGGCTCAACGGTCAAGCAGCCTACGGCGCTGACGTCATTTCCCGGGTAGAATACGCCTCTAACGGAATCACACATTTGAAGCGGCTGCAGCGGGCAGTGATGGACACTCTCAATGGGGTTATCTCCGACCTCCATGAAAAGACCGGGGTTTCTCCCGAAAGAATATCCAGAGTAGTGGTGGTAGGCAATACCTGCATGCAGCATCTGGCGTTAGGAGTATCCCCTACTTATATCGCCCGTTCACCCTATACACCTGCCTTCAGCCGCCAGTTTGACGCAACTGCGGGACAGCTGGGATTAGCTGTAAACCCTGAGGCGCCGGTGACATTCCTTCCCAATGTCGCCGGCTTTGTGGGGGCAGATACTGTAGGGGTTGTGGTGGCAACTGGGCTGGCTGATCGCAACGGCAGGGTGTTGATGGTGGATATCGGCACTAACGGGGAGATAGTGCTGTCCCAGGGAGGGCGCATGGTTTCATGCTCTGCAGCGGCTGGACCGGCCTTTGAGGGGGCCCAGATCAGCTGCGGTATGCGGGCCGGTGAAGGCGCAGTTGAGTTTGTGGAGATCGGGGAAGATGTGGAAGTCAGGGTAATCGGTCAGACCCTGCCCCGGGGCATCTGCGGCTCGGGACTAATTGACCTGGTTGCTGAGCTCTTGAAGGTAGGCATTATCGATGAAACCGGGAGACTGCAGGATGCTTCGGAGCTCCATGGACTGCCGCCAAAGCTGGTGGAGCGGATCCGGACAAGTGAGAACGGCGCCGAATTTGTAGTGGTCTGGGGCAAAGATACAGCTGACGGCAAAGAGATTGTCCTAACCCAAAGGGATATTAGAGAGCTGCAGCTGGCCAAGGGGGCCATCAGAGCTGGGACCATGATTCTACAAAGAATTCTCGGCATAAGAGACGAGGACATTGATGAGCTCCTGCTTGCCGGGGCTTTCGGCAATTACATTCGCAAAGAAAGTGCCATGCGGATCGGACTGCTGCCCAAAGTGCCCTTGGAGCGGGTTCGTTCAGTAGGAAATGCAGCCCGGGTTGGAGCCCGCTTATGCCTCATTTCCCAAGCCAAGCTTCAAGAGGCCAGCCGGCTGGCAAAGTCCATGGGTTATGTGGAGCTTTCAGGTCGGCCCGACTTTCAAGAAGCATTTATGGAGGCGATGCTGTTTCCCCAGAGCGAGGAATACCTCGAGTTCGCAAGATAGTACCAAAATTAACAAAAAGATACCAAGGGATCAACTCCCTTGACACAGGAAATGTTATTGTATGGGTAGGTAGCGCTAGACTGGGTCAGCACCATTGAACCAAAGTGAGGCACAAGGAGGAGAGTGTATGGCAATTCTACAAGAGCTTGCAGATGCCTTGGTGGCAGGTAACGCCAACAAGGTGAAGGAATTAACAGAGAAGGCTCTGGTAGAAGGCATTTCGGCCGGCCAGATTATCAAAGAGGGTCTAATTCCCGGCATGGCCGTTGTCGGCGAGCGTTTCAAGAAAAACGAGATCTATGTCCCTGAGGTGTTGATCGCTGCTCGGGCCATGCAGGCTGGTCTTAGCATCGTCAAGCCTTTGCTTACCGAGGCTGAGGCAGCTGAGAGACTGGGTGTCGTCTGCATCGGTACAGTTAAGGGCGACTTACATGACATCGGCAAGAATCTGGTAGCCATGATGCTGGAAGGTGCCGGGTTTGAGGTTATCGATTTAGGCGTCGACGTGGCTCCTGAGAAGTTTGTCCAAGCCGTCAAGGAGCATAACGCCGACTTTGTGGCCCTCTCGGCACTGCTGACTACCACCATGGTGAATATGAAGGAAACCATCCAAGCCTTGACCGACGCCGGCCTGCGGGACAGCGTCAAAGTACTGGTGGGAGGAGCTCCTGTAACTCAAGCCTTTGCCGATGACATCGGTGCAGATGGATACGCTCCTGACTCCGGTACTGCCGTCGACGTAGCTAAGAAGCTCATCGGGGCTGCATGAAATCCGGGACTGGTATATTTTAAAGCTGATTGGGCATAATTGGGTAGGCTGCAGCTGGACTTAGAGGCTGCAGCCTTTTTCGTGATCGGCAGGATTATAGTGATTTGCGGCGAAACACAAAGTTAGGACCTGCTCATAGAAGTATGTACTAAGGAGGGGAAAGCCAGTGGATTATTTTCTTACCGAAGAACAGCAGATGATCAAAGAGCTGGCTGCCCGGATTGCCGACGAAAAGATCAAGCCGGTAGCAGCAGAGCTTGACGAAAAAGAAGAATTCCCATGGGAACTCATGCGGATTTTAGGTGAGGCGGATCTTTTCGCGGTTTGGGTACCTGAGGAGTACGGCGGACTAGGAGGCGGCGTCTTTGAACAGGTACTGGTGGTTGAAGAACTCTCCCGGGCCTGCAGTGGTGTATCGGTAAGCTACGCGGCCAGTGCCTTGGGGAGCTTTCCCATCATCATGTTCGGCACAGAGGAGCAAAAACAGCGCTACCTGCCGGATATCGCCAGCGGCAAGCGCTTAGCCGCTTTTGCTTTGACCGAGGCTAATGCCGGCAGCGATGTCTCGGGTATTGCTACCACCGCTGTACTGGATGGAGATGAGTACGTCCTCAACGGTACTAAACAGTGGATCACCAACGGCGGCGAAGCAGACATTTACACAGTTATTGCTGTGACAGACAAAGAAAAGGGTCCCCGGGGATACAGTGCTTTCATCGTGGAAAAGGGTACGCCGGGCTTGAGTTTTGGGAAGAAGGAGAAAAAGCTGGGAATCCGGGCCTCAGCCACTCGGGAAGTGATTTTTGACAACTGCCGGATTCCCAAAGAGAATCTTTTGGGCCGGGAAGGCCAGGGATTTATCATCGCCATGAAAACCTTCGATAAGACCAGGCCGGGGGTTGCTGCGCAAGCTGTTGGCATTGCCCAAGGTGCCTTGGATGAGGCGGTTAAGTATGCCCGGGAACGGGTACAATTTGGTCAGCCCATCAGTTCTTTCCAAGGCATTCAGTTTATGCTGGCAGATATGGCTACTCAAATCGAGGCAGCCCGGGCACTGGTGTACTCAGTGGCCAGATGGATCGACAGCGGTGCTAAAGATGTTTCCCAGGCCGCGGCTATGGCCAAAGTGTTTGCCTCTGATGTTGCTATGAAAGTTACCGTGGATGCTGTGCAGATCTTGGGCGGTTATGGCTATATGCGGGAGTACCCAGTGGAGAAGATGATGAGGGATGCCAAAATCACCCAGATCTATGAAGGTACCAATCAGATTCAGCGCAGCATAATTGCTCTGGACTTGATTAAGAAAGCGGCTAAGAAGAAGTAACGAAGGGGAGAAAGCATCACATGCATATAGTAGCCTGTATCAAACAGGTCCCTGACCCCAGCCAAGCCCGGATTGATAGGGAGACCGGTTTGGTGATCCGGGAAGGTGTAGACAAGATCATCAATCCCTACGATCTCCATGCATTGGAGGAGGCGGTGCGGATCAAGGAAGCAAGAGGCGGTAAAGTTACCGCCTTATCCATGGGGCCGCGGGCGGCAGAACAAGTGCTGCGGGATGCCGTTGCCATGGGTGCTGACCAGGGGATTCTTCTCAGCGATCGGAGGTTTGCAGGAGCCGATACCTTAGCCACCTCTTACACGCTGGCCCGAGCCATTGCCAAACTGGGCGATGTGGACCTGGTGATCTGCGGCAAGCAAGCAGTAGATGGAGACACGGCACAAGTAGGTCCCGGTATAGCAGCTAATTTGGATCTACCCCATATTACCCAGGTGAGAAAGATCAGAGAGCTGACAGACAGCAAACTGGTGGCAGAGAAGCTGACCGACAGGGGATATGAAGTGGTGGAAGTGAGCTTGCCCGCAGTAATCACAGTAGTCAAAGAGCTGAATGAGCCCCGGATTCCGGGACTGCGGGGTATGATGCGGGCCAAGAAGGCAGAGATCCCTGTCTGGGGGCCGGAAGATATCGAAGCAGAGGCGGACCGTATCGGTCTGAAAGGGTCACCTACTCAAGTATGGCGCACCTTCGAACCGGAAAGACACCGCAAAGGCGAAATGCTGGAAGGTACGCCGGAAGAACAGGCGGCTGCGCTGTGGCAGCGGCTCCGTGCCCTCTAAGTGATCTTGGCAGGATTGGCATCAGGAGGAAAAAGGACTATGGAAATTCGACTGCGAGCAGAAAACTGTACCATTTGCGGGGCTTGTGAGGCGGCGTGCCCGTACGATGCGGTTGTCATGGGGAACGACGGCCCTCAGTTTACTGATGAGTGTACGGTTTGCGGTGCCTGTGTAGAAGCCTGTCCCGCCGATGCTCTCTACATCGACAAAGAGGAGGAGGTTTCCTCTCATTCCCAGCGACAAAAAGGAGCCGGCGATGTATGGGTATTTGCCGAACAGAGAGACGGTAAGCTCTTGGATGTGGTCATGGAGCTTATGGGAGAAGGCCGGCGGCTGGCATCACAGTTGGGCGTATCCCTGGGGTGCCTGCTTTTGGGTGGCGAAGTAGATCATCTTGTCCAAGAGCTGTTTGAGTTTGGCGCTGATCAGGTTTACGCAGGATGTGCTCCAGAGCTTAAGCACTACCGGGATGACCTTTATGCCCAAGTTGTGGAGCACGCAGTTAGGCAGTACCGCCCGGAGATCCTTCTGATCGGCGGAACATCCAACGGTCGTTCTCTTGCTCCCAGAGTGGCCACTAAGTTGGGGACCGGGCTTACCGCTGATTGTACTGGGTTTGCCCTAGACGAAGACGGCAATTTGCTTCAGACCCGTCCGGCTTTCGGCGGCAACTTGATGGCTACCATCCGGTGTCCAAACCATCGGCCCCAGATGGCAACAGTACGGCCCAAGGTGTTTCCCAAGCCTGCTCGCCAACCGGGAAGACAGGGACAGGTGATTGCCCTAGAACTGCCTGCTTTCAAGCCCTGGCAGCGCATTTTGGAAATAGTTGATGGAGCTGATACAGGTCCCAACTTAGCTGAAGCCGACATAGTGGTCGCTGGAGGACGGGGACTTGGAAGTCCGGCAAATTTCCGCCTGGTCGAGGAGTTGGCATCAGCGCTGGGAGCAGCAGTGGGTGCCAGCAGGGCGGTAGTGGATGCCGGCTGGGTGAGCTATCCCCACCAGGTGGGACAGACGGGCCGGACAGTGGCACCGAAGATCTACATCGCCTGCGGCATCAGCGGTGCGATTCAGCACATAGTCGGCATGCAGTCTTCTGAGGTTATTGTGGCTATCAACAGTGATCCCGATGCGCCCATTTTCAACATTGCCACCTATGGAATAGTGGGAAAGGTGGAGGAGGTCATCCCAGCACTGATCAGGGAGATAAAGGGTTCTACTTCCCAGTAAGCTCCCTGCAGTCCCTCCGTCAATATTTCGTCAGCTGTTGGTGGAGATATGCGGCAAAGTCCAGGGCCTGTTTGGGGAGTTGAGTGTTGGGCGAGACCACAAGCGCTAGTCTCTGCCGCCAAGGGCGGTCCGGCCAGAGGGGAAGGTAGGAGCTGGTGCGGCCGCTTTCCACTGCCAACGGATTGCGATTACGGTGAAGCTCAAGGGCAAACTCCTGAGGCAGGAGCATAACGTCGGGGCCGTTGCCCGCAACTTGGGCCTGAAAGATTCTGAGGAGCATGTCCACCGGTTGATTGACCCCCACTACCGGAGGGGAAGCTGTCGGGTCGAGGATTTGTTGATTATAGGCGGCTATTAGTTCCTCCAGCAGGGATGCCTCGGGCTCCGGCGCTTGGTACCAGAAGACAACTTGGGAGGGCGCCGTTGGTGAGTCTGTAGCCTCAGGAGGCGGCACCTGGGCTTTTTTGAACTCCATCTGATGGAAAAAGATGCCGCTCAAGCCCAAAAGGCAGGAAAGTGCTAGGGGGATTATAAGTCTGGAGTGAATCCCGGTGATAGGCCGGTTCTTTCTGTCTGCGGCAGGGGTTAAGGTTTGACCACTGGCTTCAGCCGGAGCTGCATCTTCGCATTCGCTCTCTGCCATAGCCTGTCGGCGGAGTTTGCGTTCCTTGAGGGCGGTCTTCTTGCTTTCCAGGTGCTCGCGGTAGAAGTTGAGGTCATAAGCAGTATCCGACTCAGCAGCTTTAGTCTCTCGCTCCAGTTCGGCCCAATAATCGAAGACTGCTAGACGACGGAGGAAATGGACGAAAAGATGCCACCAAAGCTCCGCCGTTCCCCAGATGACGACAAAGACCAACCAAGGAGCAATTGCAAACAGCGGCTGGCTTAGGAGGATGCTGAGGATAAGCGGCACGGCCGGGACGAAAGCTGCGCCAGCGGCCATGCGGCCCCGGCGGTAACGGCGTTCGCCCCATTGGGCCATATGGGCAGCTGCCAGAGAAAGCAGCAGCAAAACGGCAAGCAGAGGAAACCACTTGATGATCTGTTTGACAGCGCCCAGGACTCCAGCTGACGGTGACCGCTGTGGCGGGATGAGTAAGGTCTTGGCGGTCCAAAGTCCACCAATCGTGAGGAGAACTATCTCTCCCGCGAGCAGCCCTGCCGAGCTCAAGGTTCTAGCGTCGGACTTGACCAATAGCGTGGTTACCAGCCATTCCCGGCAGTGTTTCAGCTTGTTGTCCTTTGGCCGATTAGCACGGTTCTTTGTCAGCACTAAAACTCGCAACCTCCTAGTAAGTGACAGCCGGAGAGCCTCGGTGAGGACTCTCCGGCGTCCGGAGCTCCTGCTGCGGATCGGGATCGGCAGCCCTGAGCTCCAGTGACAGGCCTTTACGGCTGGTTTTGCGGTTTGTTCTGCGCCTTCTGCTGGGTAGCCTGGCTCATCCGCTGTTTCTGACTCTGATTTCCAGTCAGCGGTTGGCTGAACTCGTACTGAGCCTGCTTCGCTTTCTGCCGGGCCTGCTGTGCCTGTCGAGCCTGCTGTTCCGCCTGCAGAGCAATCTGCTGCTGGTTTTGCTGTCCCTGATTCTGAGGTCCGGTCAGCGGCTGGGCAAACTCGTACTGCATCTGCTGACCTCCCTGCTGAGCCTGCTGTGCCTGTCGGTTCTGCTGTGCTTGTCGAGCCTGCTGGGAGACCTGCTGGTTTTGCTGATTCTGCTGTTCCCGTTTCATATTGGCCAAGTGATGGTGCCTCCTCTGTCAGTTTTGACTCCGCTGATTAAGCTGACGGGTGTTTGCTCAAAGATAGTATTGCGGTAAGTATGAAATACAATACTGGTAGAGTGATACTCACCTGGATATCCTTGGAGGAGAAAATGATTATCGGTGCACATCTGACCATTGCAAAGGGTATGCCGGCCGCGGTAGAACTGGCTAAGTCAATAGAGAGCAATGCCTTTCAGTTCTTTACCAGAAATCCCCGGGGCGGAAAGGCTCGGCTCCTTGAGGCGGCAGAAATAGAAGAGTTCCGCCGAAGCAGGCTGCAGGCAGGGATAAAGTGTGTTGTAGGCCATATGCCGTATACGATTAACCTAGGTGCAAATCGTCCGGACATTCATGCATTCGCCAAAGAGACGCTGCTGACAGATCTGGAGCGCTTTGCCGCTGCCGAGGTAGACTTCGTGGTGGTGCATCCCGGCAGCCATGTGGGGGATGGAATTGATGCGGGTATTGCGCGGATCTGCGATGCTCTAGCCTTTGTGCTTGAACGGTACAATGAAAAGAAACCCATGCTGCTGCTGGAAACCATGGCCGGTCACGGCACGGAGGTGGGTAAGAATCCGGAGGAATTGAGGGAAATTTTCACCCGCTTGAATTGGCCGGAGAACATGGGAGTCTGTCTTGACAGCTGCCACCTTCTGGCCGCCGGTTACGATCTTACTACTACCGAAGGGATCGATAGATTTCTAGAAGAATTCGATACCGTCCTGGGTTTGGAACGGATGAAGCTGATGCACCTCAACGATTCCAAGCGGGAACTGGGCAGTCACATTGACCGCCACGCCAAAATAGGAGAAGGGGCCTTGGGCATGGAAGGGGTTCAAGCAGTGGTTACCCATCCGGTACTGGGCAAGCTGCCGTTCATCTTGGAATCGCCAGTGGACGATTACCTAGAATATGGAGATGAGATTCAGAAAGTGCTGAGGCTGCGGAAAGCCGCGTCGCTGATGTGAAACATGACCCGATTGATGGAGCTGGGAAGAGCGGCCTTTTCAGCAGGATTTGCAGGTGTACTGCCGAATAGTCCAAAGAGATCAGGAGGGGCTGTCATTTGGCCCTTCGGCAGAAAAGTGCATAACCGACCCTTAGGTGCCCCGCATCCGGGGAGAATAGGGAAGTTGGGCGGGCAGAACTGCTCGTAACCACGCGGTCGCGCCACTGTCGCCGGGGAACGGCCATCAGCCACTCGCAGCTTGCGGGGAAGGCTGGGGCAAGAGTGATGAACCGGCAGCCAGGAGACCTGCCTAAGGGGTAAACCAGTAACCTTCGCGGAAAGGGGATGGTGCACGGAAGCGCGGCGGAATGAGTATCAAACGCCGGTTGACCTTGAGTCCTCTGCCCTGACTGGGAAGAGGATTTTTTCTTGAGTATGTGGTGAAAAACGTAAAGCTAGAGGTGACCAGGATGAAGGTGAACCATAGGAAACCAATGAAGTCCGGGCTAGAGGTTTCTGCTCTGTTCGTCTGTCTCATGGTGCTTGGGACTGCCTTGGTACAGGCGGCGGAGTTTCCGGTAATAGTCATCGACGATTTGGGCAGGGAAATTCTCATCGACAAGCAGCCTCAGAGATTGATCTCCCTCGCTCCCAGTGTCACCGAGAACCTGTATGCACTGGGCTTAGGGGATAAAGTGGTGGGGGTTAGCGATTACAGCAACTATCCCCCGGAAGCTATGGAAAAGCCGATTATCGGCGACGCTCTCCACCTCAATTATGAGCAGGTCCTGATGCTGGATCCTGATCTCATTATCGGCGATGCGCAGGTCGTCAGAACCTTCATTTCGAAGCTGGATGAGCTGGGCCTGCCGGTTCTGGCTATCAGTCCCAGCAATGTCAACGAACTGATGGAGGCATTGCTGCTTTTGGGTGAAGCCACCGGAGCCCAGGAGAGGGCTCAGGAAGTGGTGGCGGAGATGAAGGATAAGATCAGCTATGTACAAGGCATTGTGGGGGAGATTCCCGAAGAGGACCGGCCCTTGGTCTTCGTTGAAATCTGGAACGAACCCCTGATGACTTGCGGCCCTGGGAGCTTCATGCAGGAACTAATTGAACTGGCCGGAGGGCGGAATCTGGCCGCCGATGCTCCTGCTCCTTGGGTTGAGTACAGCAGCGAGTTGGTTGTGGAAAGGAACCCGGATATCATCATCTTGACTTGGCCCTACGAAGATGAAGTTTTGGCCCGCAGTGCCTGGCAAAGCATCAAGGCTGTCCAGCAGCGCCGGGTGATAGCAGTGGATTCCGAACCATTTGTGCGGACAACGCCGAGACTTGCTGATGCGCTTCTGGAGCTGGCTAAGATACTGCATCCTGAACTGTTTTGAGAAGCGATGGATAGTTGATGGCTAAAGAATTGGTTGTTGAAAACGTAAGCTTCAGTTACGGGCCGCGGCAGGTGATAGACAATATCAGCTTCAAAGTTCAAGCTGGGGAAATGCTGGGGATCATCGGGCCCAACGGGTCTGGCAAGACAACCCTGTTGAAGATCATCTCTAGGCTCTTGGTACCCGACCGAGGGCGTATTCTCATCGATGGGAAGGATACCGCTTCTTGGTCTCCTCGGGCTATGGCCAGAACCATGGCAGTTGTACCCCAGGAAACCCAGATCAGCTTTGATTTCACCGTGAGAGATATTGTAGAGATGGGGCGAAGTCCGTATCTGCGCCGTTTCCAGGCCATGTCCAAGCGGGATCGGGAAATTGTGGAGCGGACCATGGAGGCTACCAATGTACTACACCTTGCTGATCGGCCCATAACCGAACTGTCTGGAGGAGAAAGGCAGCGGGTGATTGTGGCTAGAGCCCTGGCGCAGGAGCCGCAAATCTTGCTCTTAGATGAGCCCACTGCCTCCTTGGACATTAATCATGAGGTGGAGATCTTCCAGCTGCTTCGGCACTTAACCAGCCGCAACGGCTTGATTACCCTTGTGGTTCTCCACGACTTAGATTTAGCAGCGGAGTACTGCGATCAGCTGCTTCTGTTGGCTCAGGGTAGAGTCATAGCTGATGGTTCGGCTGAGGAAGTTCTCAAGGGCGAAACTCTAGCGGGCGTGTATGGGGTAGATATCGTCGTCTACCCCAACCCCGTAACCGGCAAGCCTCAGGTGCAGGTACTGGCTCCCAGCCACCATTGAGTGGTTTCTGCTTCAAGAATAGACTCCTGCTTTCCCTGGAAAACGGGATGGAGGTGCGGCAAGCTGCCTTGGAATTGGGAGGGGATTTTGTTGGGCGCGGGTGCCTATCGTCTGGATTTCGGCCTTGTGCAGGTATATACTGGGGACGGCAAGGGAAAGACCACCGCGGCGTTGGGCCAAGCTCTGCGGGCTTTAGGTCGCGGCCTTAGGGTCTATATGGCCCAGTTCATCAAAGGTCAGGAATCTGGGGAGCATCTTGCCGCACAGCGGCTGACTCCCGGTTTGACTATCACCCAGTTGGGCACAGGGGAGTTTATCATCGATAGGAAGCCCACCACGGAGGAGCTGGCTTTGGCGGAAGCAGGATGGTCGGAGATCTGCCGGGTGGTGGGGGACGGAAGCTGTGATGTGGTGATCCTTGATGAAATCAGCCATGCAGTGAAGGTCGGTCTGATTTCCGTTGAGCGAGTTCTAGAACTGGTGAACAAGCGCCCCAAGCATGTGGAGATAATTCTCACCGGTCGGGACATGCCGGTTGAGCTTATTGCTGCAGCAGATCTTGTTACTGAAATGCGCTGCATCAAGCACCCTTACCAGCAAGGTGTAAAGGTGCGAAAGGGGATCGAGTATTGAGGAAGAACTTAAGCAGTCGGGGAAAAAAGTGGGCGCTGACCATCGCAGTTCTTGTCCTTTTGCTCATCCTTGCGGCTGTTATCTCCGCGGCGGTAGGACCGGCGGACATTGCTGCTGCTGATATTGCCCAGATGCTCCTGTACGAGCTTCTCGGTATGGAGGAGGAGTTGGACCGTTGGCCTTTATCCCACAGAATGATCGTCTTCCAGGTGCGGCTGCCTAGAATCATCTTGGCCGTTATTGTAGGCGGGGGTCTAGCTATGGCCGGTGCAACCTACCAGGGACTGCTCCAAAACTCAATGGCGGATCCTTATATAATCGGGGTATCCGCGGGGGCATCTTTGGGCGCCACCATAGCTATCCTGCTGCGGACCAGATACATTAATTTGGGCCTTTCTTTTGTGACTTTGCTGGCCTTTCTGGGAGCGGTCCTGACCATTTTTTTGGTATATAATATAGCTCGGGTTGGCGGACGGGTGCCCATCGGTACCCTGCTCCTGGCAGGGGTAGCTGTTAGTTCCTTCTTTTCGGCGTTAGTGTCTTTCTTGATGGTGGTAGCCAACCAGTCGATGCCGGAAATCGTGTACTGGATGATGGGCAGCCTCTCGGGCAGAAGTTGGAATCATGTGAAGGCCAGCCTGCCCTACTTAGCACTGGGAGGACTGGTAGTGCTGTTTTACTCCCGGGAGCTGAACATCCTTTTGGTTGGGGAAGAGACAGCCCAGAACCTGGGAGTAAATGTGGAACAGGTGAAGGCTGTTCTCCTCATTGCCGGCTCGCTGATGGCAGCGGCAGCTGTGTCGGTCAGCGGTGTTATCGGTTTTGTGGGTTTGATCATTCCCCATTCTGTCAGAATAATTACCGGACCGGATCACCGCATTTTGCTGCCGGCAGCGGGGCTGGTAGGCGCTGTTTTCCTTGTCATTGCCGATACCGCGGCGCGAACCATTCTTGCTCCTGCCGAACTGCCTGTAGGAGTGATTACTGCCGTAACCGGTGCACCGTTTTTTGTTTACCTTCTCAGGCGGCAAAAGCAAAGCCGTTTTTAGTCAAGGGCCTCTCAAGTATTGAGTTTGGGTTAATGCAAGGGAAAGGGGATACCCTACAGATAAGAGGGAAGTTCTAGAGAGGAGGGAGCCGCCCTTGTCCCTGCCAAGGTATGGGGGCGGTTTAAGAATTTATGGCGAGCGGAACAAATCGCATCAAATTCGGTACCGACGGCTGGCGGGCAGTTATGTGCGACACGTTTACCTTTGCCAATGTCCGTTTAGTCGTCCAGGCCATAGCCGCCTATCTATTGGATAGCGGAAAAGCTGACAGAGGTATTATCGTCGGCCATGATGCCAGATTTCTGGGGGAACGTTTTGCGCAGGAGGCGGCTAAGGTCCTGATAGCCAACGGGATCAAAGTCTATATGTTTCCCGATGATGTACCGACGCCGGTGACAGCCTACGCGGTCACTCTGCACCAGACGGCCGGCGCTGTAATGTTTACCGCCAGTCACAATCCACCCGAGTACAACGGGATCAAGTACATACCTGAGTACGGCGGACCGGCTACCACCGACATCACCAAAGCCATTGAGGGCAGAGTCGGCCTCCCTGTGCCGGAGGGAGTGGATGGAGTAGACCTGGGAACTGCTCAGAGGGAAGGACGCCTGGAGATCATCGAGCCCCGGGAAGAGTATTTTAGGCACCTCAGCACTCTGATTGATTTCCACGCCATCGCCGAAAGCGGCTTGAAGATTATCTGTGACCCGATGCACGGTTCGGGGCGTCATTATCTGCCTGAAGCACTGCAGGCCAACGGCTGCCGGGTTGAAGTGATCCGGGGCAATCGGGACCCGCTGTTCGGCGGCGGTTTGCCTGAACCTACCGCTGCTCAGCTTATTCCTCTAGCAGAAAAGGTAAGAGAAAGCGGCAGTCACCTGGGTTTGGCTACCGATGGAGATGCTGACCGATTTGGGGTAATTGACGGTACCGGCCGGTACATCACTCCCAACCAAGTGGTGGCTCTGCTGCTGGTCCATTTGGTGGAACACCGAGGGTATACAGGTGATGTGGTGCGGACAGTGGCCACAACCCACCTGGTGGATAGGCTGGCTGCCAAGTACGGTCTCAATGTGCTGGAGACGCCGGTGGGATTCAAGTATATCTGTGAACATATGCGCAGCAGACCTGTGATCATCGGTGGAGAGGAAAGCGGCGGCCTCAGCATCGGAGGCCACATCCCGGAAAAGGACGGAATATTGGCTGATCTGCTGGTTGCTGAGATGCGGGCAGTTTGGGATGAAGACCTCAGTACGATACTAGACCGCATCACGGCCGATGTGGGGCCGGTGTTCAGCCGGCGCATTGACTTAAGCTATCCCGACGAAAAGAAGACTACTCTGCTGAAGGAACTGGCAGCAGCGCCTCCGGAGACTGTAGCAGGGAAAAAGCTTCGGCAAATCACCAATATTGATGGGGTGAAGTTTGTTTTTGAAGACGACAGCTGGTTCCTGATCAGGCCTTCGGGAACTGAACCGCTTCTGCGGGTATATATCGAGGCAGAATCAGAGGCAAAGGTAGAAGAACTTCAAGCTGCCGCTGCCGCGATAATCCAACAGCATTAGGTCTAGCCGTCTTAAGTCAGCTCCCGCATAGTCTTTTGCCCTGCCCACACATACTAAGATAAACTGGTAGGGAGGAGACAGCGAATGTCAGAAAGGCCGTTTCGCATTTCCCGGGAGCTGCTGATCGTATTGATAGTCTGCGCTGCCGTAGGACTATTTGGAAGCTGGTGGGTGGACCATCGTTGGGGTGCGAGGTCTTTGCCCCCCGGGTCGGAGGAAATCAAAGCAGAAGAGCAATCCGACGGCGGGAACGAGACTGATGTCTTGCGGAGCCTCGAAAATGCTGCCGTAAAGGTAGTCGAAAAGGTCGGCCCAGCGGTAGTGCGGATCGAAACAGTGGAGAAGGCTGTTGTCAATGATTTTTTCGTTGGGCAGATCATCCAGGAGAGAGAGGGCATCGGCTCAGGAGTGATCATCGATGAAGACGGACATATAATTACCAACAATCACGTGATTTCCGATGCCTCAGAGATCATGGTGTACCTGCCCAATCGGACAGACCCCTATCGGGGCAGGGTGGTGGGAACCGATCCCTTCACCGACTTGGCGGTGGTTAGAATCTCCGGCAGGGACCTGCCTGCAGCGCCTTTGGGAAATTCCGATGAGCTGCGGGTGGGGCAGATAGTCATAGCCATAGGCAATCCCTACGGTTTCGAAAGCTCTGTGACCTTGGGCCTTGTCAGCGCGTTGGGCAGGGGCCTGCTTCTCGATCCCAAGTATAACCTTCAGATAGAAGGGGTTATCCAAACCGATGCTTCTATCAATCCCGGCAACAGCGGCGGTCCACTCTTGAACCTAAACGGAGAGGTTGTGGGCATCAACACTGCAATTATTCAAAATGCCCAGGGAATCGGTTTTGCTATTCCCATTAATACTGCCCGGGCTATAGCTGAGGAGCTCATCGCTCACGGCAAAATACTCAGGCTGGGTATCCTGGGCGGTACCATCGATGAGGTCTTTGCGGCCCGGTATGAACGGAACACAGGTAAGAGCCTGCCGGTGAAGAGCGGTGTCTTTGTAGTAGAAGTGGTTCCCAACGAGCCGGCGGCGGCCGCTGGGCTGCAGCCGGGGGATCTGATCTTCGCCGTCGGCGGTGATCGGATCAGGTCCATGGAGGAATTAACTGCCAAGGTAAGAGAGGCCGGCCACGGTGGGGAGCTGGCTATCGATTTCTACCGCGGAGAAGAACGCTTCGTGACTACTGCCCGGCTGTAGCCGCTGATTTCCCCTCCGGCAGGCTGTGGGAGGGGTGCTGTGGTGCTGCGGGTCACTATAGTTGCGGTTGGAAAACTGAAGGAGCGGTATCTGGCTGAAGGCATTGCAGAATACAGTAAGCGATTGCGGTCTTACTGCCAGCTTAACATCGTAGAAGTGAAAGACGAACCCTTTCGAGACGGATACTCCCCAGCTGAGCAAGAGGCGGTGAAGTCTAAGGAAGCCCAGCGGATTCTGAAGGCTATACCCGAGAGGAGCTATGTCATTGCCCTGGACCTCCGGGGCGAGATGAAGACTTCGGAGGAAATGGCGGCGGTGATTGATCGGCTGGGAGTAGATGGTTGGCATCACCTTGTCTTTCTTATCGGGGGCCCGCTGGGAATTCATCCTTCGGTTATCGATGCGGCCCACATGCGCCTTTCCTTCTCTCTCTTTACCTTTCCCCATCAGCTGATGCGCCTCATTCTCTTGGAACAGCTTTATCGGTGGTTTACCATCAGCCGCGGGGAATCATACCACTATTGATGATAAGAAAACAAGAGCCAAGGGTTTCGCCCTTGGCTCTTAGCTATCTGGTGATCAACCCTGCTGATCATCCTTTGTGGTAATACACGTCCCAGCCCAGATACTTGGATAGAGCTTCATAAACTGCGCAGGCCACCTGGGCTTGGGTGATGGCCACATGGTGTTCGAAGCCATTGCTGCAGATGTGCTTCATCAGGCACTGCAGTCCTGGGATCTTCGCTACTCCGTAGCCACCGAAGGTGGTCAGTGCATCATCAGTGAAGGCGCCTTCGCCAACATAGGCCCTGATCTTGCCGCAGATATCATCCGAGCTGAGTCGGGCAAAGGTAAAGGGCCCGGGCTTAACTCTTCCCTGAATGGTGCCGTAGGCATTCTCATTGCCAACGGTGCCGCCCACAATGTCCTGGTAGGACATCTTGGCATCCTCCAGCATATCCTTGGGGAAGTTGCTGCAGTGGAAAGCTACCAGCATGTCGGGGTCTTGGCCGTAGTTGTTGTTCCAGTCGATGATGGCACTGGGCTTTTCGGAGGCAGCCTGTAGTGCCAGCATGCTCAGGAGGCCCATTACATCCACTTCACAGGCACTGGGCAGCAGGGAGTTGCTCATCATGCTCATGACGGCACAGGGAGCGATCCCGAAGAACTCCTCTATGGAGGTCCAGCACTGGATGGTGGTGCCGATGAGGTCGTTAGCCTTCATCCACCGGTCGATGACCACTGCGAACTTGGCCATCTTCATCAGGGCAACCTCCGGGACGCCTGCAGTCTGGACGTAATCCTTGATATCCCTCAGGCGGGCCTGGACAGCTTCATCGCTGTCGCTTAACTGGCCAACGCGGCCGAAGACCTCTGACAGGTCTATGGGCTCTACGGAGATTCCACTTGCCTCCAAGAGCTTTTCGCTGTAGCGGACAGTATTGAAGTTGGCCGGACGGGTGCCGATGGCACCTACGCGGGCGCCCCTCAAAGTCTTTACAACCCGGCAGACTGCAGCAAACCACTTCAAGTCTTCAGCAAAGGCAGGATCTTCGGGGTCAAGGGTGTGTTTGGAAGTCAGTGAGAAAGGAATGCCGTACTGGCGCAGGTTGTTGCACACTGAAATCTTGCCGCAGAAACTGTCTCTTCTATGGGCAAGATCCATTTTGGACACATCATCAGCAAAGGCATGGACCAAAACGGGTACCTTCAGTCCCGAGAGCCGAATGGTATTGGCTACGCCCCGCTCATCGCCGAAGTTGGGCAGCGTGACGAGAATGCCGTCGATCTCGTCCTGGTGCTCCCTAAAGAGAGCTGCGCATTTTTGGGCATCTTCCCAGGTTTCCACAGTCCCGAGGTTAGTGTCTTCTGGGGAAAGGGCGATAACTTTCATGCCCAGCTGTTCAAGTACCTTGATGACAGCGGCCCTTCCGTTTTCACAGAGGCTGTCTGGGAAGAAATTGCGGTTGCCCACAATCAGCCCCAACGTGACTTGAGACATGTTCTTACCTCCTTCGATTGCCGACTCTGCCACTCACTGAACCGTGGCATGCCGTTTACTACCTGATAAAGATTCTTCACAACAAAGCAGATTCCTGTTTACCCTAGAGCGAAAACCTCACTGCAGGAAAGCCTTAGTGTAAAGTTATTGTAGGTCATCCAGATAGGAAGATGCTGGGAGAGAATAGAAAAGAGATCTCACTGCCATTCCTGGTGGCAGAGCACAAGGCTCTAAGGAGTGAGATCTCTTATGAACATAGTTCGGGTTGTATTCGAGGAGTTCCTGCAGTTCGCAGATGAGGTTTTTGGTTTTTTGGATGGTGAATGGGATTATCCAACATTTGTTGAGAACGTAGAGAAGCTCCTGGACGATCTTGGTAAGAAGCTGTGCCGTGAAGTTCTAGAAGCTGCGGATGTATGGTTGAAGGAAAACCCCAAGGAGCGGCAAGGCTGGACGGTGGTCCGACGTGATCCTAAGAGCCTGTTAACGCCGTTTGGAGAGGTGCATTACGAGCGCAGGTACTATTACAACGAGAAGCTAGGAACCTATGCGTATCTGGTTGACCAAGCGATAGGAATCACGCCCCACACAAGGATTGACACCCTGGTGAAGACGAGGTTAGTCGATGCGGCAACAGACATGTCCTATCGCAAAGCTGGTAAGCAAGGTTGGTCATCGCCGGAAGATACTGTAAGCGGTCAGACTGTAATGAATGTCATCCGAGAGACGTCCTTAGCTGCTTCTCCAATAGATTCAAGCAATGGTAAAAGAACACAAACGCGCTATCTACATGTCCAAGCCGATGAGGATCACATAAAGAAGCAAGATGGGGGCATAGCCCTCGCCAAATTAGTGTACACGACCGATGGCTATGGTAGAGGCTGGGGTGAACGGAAGACCCTTAACAACGTTCATTACACCGCCGGAGTATACCGAGACAACGAAGTACTGTACCAAGAAGTGTACGAAAGCATTGATGGAAATTACGACATTGATTCCATCGAGAAGATCTACGTTTATGGTGACGGTGCACCGTGGATCCGGGGTTTGGCGGAATACCTGGGAGCAGTTTTCCTGCTGGATAAGTACCACATTAACAAGTGTATTACCGAATCACTAGCCTTTTGTCCCGAGCTGCGCATTGAGTTGCTGCAAGCGGTTAGGGCCTTCGACCTCAAAGCAGTTAAATCTGTCTTGAGTAAGGCCCGGAAAGCGGCAATGACCGAAAGCGAAAGGCAGCGGGTAGCTCAATGTAGACGATACTTGGTTGGCAACTGGGATGGAATCATTGCGTGGAAGGAAGAAGCCCCCTACGTCATAGGTTGTAGTGCTGAAGGCCATGTAAGCCACGTACTATCCTCTCGGTTAAGCAGCCGGCCAATGGCATGGAGCGAAGCCGGGGCTGACCAGATGGCCAAGCTAAGAGCCATGAAAGCCAACGGTGTTTCAATCAAAGAACATATCTTGCGCCAGAACAAATTCGGCGCAAAACTTGCCATAGCAGTCAAAGCTGCACTACCAACCCAACGGGAGAGGCTGCGCAAGGTTTCAGGAGAAGTACTGGGGAACATGCCGGTGACGAGCGGTTCTTCTGCCTACATGAGAAGACTGCTCAAACAGCTCAACTCAATCACGATCATCTAGCCTGGTAATCTGCCCCTGCAATAGGGTGAGACTCTTTGTTCCAGACCTACAGTATCTTGACGCTATCCAGGAAAGCTGACAATTGCAGAGAAAGGCTGTGTATGGGTATAATAGGTCGAGACCACTGGTTGAAGTGCTACATACTGGGAAGGAGTACAAGCCATGACGGAGAAGACCATGGACCAATTAGTTTCACTCTCCAAATCCCGCGGTTTCGTTTTTCCCGGCTCTGAGATCTACGGGGGACTGGCCAATACCTGGGATTACGGCCCTTTGGGAGTGGAACTGAAGAATAATATCAAGAAAGCCTGGTGGAAGAAGTTCATCCAGGAATCGGAGTATAACGTCGGGCTGGATTCTGCCATCTTGATGAATCCCAAGACTTGGGAAGCTTCCGGGCATTTGGCGGGATTTAGCGACCCCCTTATTGACTGCCGCCAGTGCAAATCCAGATTCCGGGCAGATCAGCTCATCGAGGAGACTATGGCCAAGAGCGGACAGCCTCGCCCGGCTGTTGACGGCTGGTCCGATGAACAGATGGCTGAGTATATAAAGGCCAACAGACTGCCGTGTCCCCGCTGCGGTGCCCATGACTTTACCGATGTGCGGCAGTTCAACCTGATGTTCAAAACCTTCCTGGGGGTAACGGAAGACGCAAAGTCTGAGGTTTACCTGCGGCCGGAGACAGCCCAAGGTATTTTCGTTAATTTCAAGAATGTCATGCGCACCGCCAGGAAGAAGATACCGTTTGGCATCGGCCAGATCGGGAAGTCCTTTAGAAACGAGATCACACCGGGCAACTTCATTTTCCGCACCAGGGAATTTGAGCAGATGGAGTTGGAGTTTTTCTGCGCCCCCGGTACCGATATGGAATGGTATGAATACTGGATAGATTTCTGCAAGCGGTGGCTGCTGGATCTGGGCATGAAGCCTGAGAATATCCGGACCCGGGAGCATTCCCCGGAGGAGCTTTCCCATTACAGCAAAGCTACCACAGATATCGAGTATTTGTTCCCCTTCGGGTGGGGAGAATTATGGGGAATAGCCAACCGCACCGACTACGATCTAAAGCAGCATGCTGAAGTTTCGAAAGAGGATATGAGCTACTTAGATCCCTTTACCAACGAGAAGTATATACCTTACTGCGTGGAGCCTTCGGTAGGTGTGGACCGCCTATTCCTGGCCTTCCTGGCTGATGCTTATGAAGAGGAACAGCTGGAAAAGGATACCAGAAAAGTGCTGAGGCTTCATCCGGCTCTGGCACCTTACAAAGCCGCGGTTCTTCCCCTATCGAAAAACCTTGCCTCTGAAGCTGAAAGGATTTATCGGGATCTCAGAAAGCACTTCCCCGTTGATTACGACGACTCCGGCAGCATAGGCCGGCGTTACCGCAGGCAGGATGAGATTGGAACTCCGTTCTGCATTACCTTCGATTTCGATTCCCTGGAGGACCACGCGGTGACCATCCGGGACCGCGATTCTATGCAGCAAGTAAGAATACCCATAGATAAAGCAGCAGATTACATCAACGAGCGGATAGCGTACTAAAGGGTCTTCACGTGCCGCTAGGTGTTTGTGGAGCAGTGTGAGCGGGTAAAAATTAGTGAACACCTCGTTTGGAGGGGGAATCAAGTTGGCTTGGAAGGGAATCTCCGATGCGGTGATTCGGCGTTTACCCATATACTTGCGGGTATTGGAAGAGGTAAAAGGTAAGGAAGCATGCATTTCCTCCCACGAGCTCGGCAAGCGAGCCGGCGTGAGACCCGCTCTAGTCCGGAAAGATTTGGCGTGGTTTGGCGAGTTCGGCAAACAGGGTGTAGGTTATGATGTGGAATTCTTGCAGGATGAGCTCCGCAAGATCCTCAATCTCGACGAGCCTCTCCACATGGCACTGGTGGGGGTGGGCAGCTTAGGGCATGCTTTAGCCCGCTACAATCGGCGGCGTTTTGAAAAGGATCCTCTGTTCACCATTAAGTTGGTCGCCCTGTTTGATGTCAAACCGGAGTTGGTGGGCACCTATGTGGATGATGTGCCCATCTACTCCGTTGAGGAAATCCCTAGGGTTGTGCCGGAAAACGACATTAGGCTCGCCATAGTCACAGTACCTGCTGACGTTGCCCAGGAGGCCACCGATGCTCTGGTAGCCGCTGGGGTCAAAGCTATACTCAACTTTGCGCCGGTCAAGTTGGATGTTCCCAAAGATGTGCATGTGGCCAATGCAGACTTGAGTTTGGAGCTCCAACGCCTAGCTTACTACATAGGCGCTCAGCACTCGTAAGGAAGCGCAGCAATTTGGACGGTTGTGAAGCCGCGGGCGCTTTTGTCTCCCAAGTGTGGGGGCAGAAGTTGCCAGCGGTTTTGTTTCTTTGTTCCGACAGGTATTGAGAATGCAGTGCAGTATTTAAACACAGATAGGAAAGAGCCAAGAAGAAATGAGGACGAATCTGGAGTGTGGGAAGGTATTCGTAACACTGGCGTCGAATCTAGTCCCGGACGTTGTGCCCATTAGTTCCGCGGGTTAGGGTATGCAGGTGGAGTGCTGCCGCCCAAACGGCGCCGGATTTCGCCCGAGTATGGTTCCGTATTGGAGGGTGGTTTATGTCGGAAACAGAGATTCTGCGGTATCAAGGCATCAGCAAGCGGTTTGGAGGAGTTAACGCTTTAGTCGATGTGTCATTTGCAGTAAATCGCGGCGAGATCCACGGTCTAGTTGGCGAAAACGGTGCCGGCAAATCAACCTTGATCAAGATCACTGGCGGCATCTACCGTAAGGATGCGGGACAGATATTCTGGAATGGTTCACCAATAGACGTCACCAGCCCCATTCATGCCCAAGACTTGGGGATTTCCATCGTTCACCAAGAGATACCCCTCTGCAATAACCTCACCATCGCCCAAAATGTCTTCATGGGGAATCTTATTACTAAGGGCGTCACTCCCGATTGGCCAGCGATGGAGGAAAAGACCGTTGAGCTTTTCCGCCAGATCGGTCAAAAGGTAAATCCGAGACAAAGGGTCGGCGAGCTGAGTGTGGCTATGCGCCAGCTGACAGCCATCGTTCAAGCCCTGAGGAGCAAGAGTCAGCTTATCATTATGGATGAGCCAACCGCTGCACTGACGCCTGGTGAAGTGGAAACTCTTTTTGAGGTGCTGCGCAAGCTGAAGGCTGAAGGTACCACCATCATGTTCGTCAGCCATATTCTCAGCGAGATTATGACTATCACCGACCGCATTACTGTCTTGCGCAACGGCAGACACGTTGCCACGGTGAACACTGAAGATACATCCATCCCTGAGATCATCGGTATGATGGTGGGAGATATACCGCTGCCGGGCCATAAAGAGACTGTGGCCAAGAGAGACGATGTGGTACTAGAAGTTAAGAATCTCAACAAAGCATCATTGGGCCTCAAGGACATCAGCTTCCGGCTGTATCGGCAGGAGATTCTGGGAGTGGCTGGCATTCAAGGAGCGGGTCGGACGGAGCTGGCAACGTGCTTGTTCGGAGTTCACCCGCCGGACAGCGGGACCATTGAAATAGAGGGAAAGCCGGTTGCTATTACTAATCCCCGGGCTGCCATCGAAGTTGGATTAGGTTATCTCACCGAAGATCGGCGCAATCTCGGTATGTTTTCCGACATGAACATTTGGCAGAACGCTACGGCAGTGATCATTGACCAGCTCACCAATTCTGGAGTGCTGGATCAGGACGAGATCGAACAAGTAGCTTTCCGTTCAGTCAAGGACCTCCGGATCCGCACCTCGGGATTGGAACAGAAGATTCGCTACTTGAGCGGCGGTAATCAACAGAAAGTGATGCTTGCCCGTTGGCTGAACGCCAAGCCGAAGATCCTCATCTTGGATGAGCCCACTCGGGGCGTAGACGTGGGAGCTAAGGCTGAGATCCGGCGGGTGATTCAGGAGTTGGTGCGGCAAGGCATTTCGGTAATAGTGATTTCTTCTGATTTGGAAGAGCTTCTCAACATCAGCGACCGGGTGCTGGTAATGGCTAACGGGAGGATCAGGGGCGAATACCTCGCCCACGAAGCAACAACAGATAAAGTAATGGCTTTGGCCACTCTCAAGTAGGGATAGGAGGACGATGGCAATGAAATCAACCAGTGAAAAGACTGTGGCAGGAGGACCCGCAGCCCAGCCAGCGGAAATACCGCTCTATCGGCGGATACTCCAACGGCAGGAATTCGGCGTTTTCCTAGCTCTCATTTTGATTTCCATATTCTTCTCCGTCTCAACCACCACGTTCTTGACGATGCCCAACATGCTAAACGTGATGCGCCAGATTTCCATCAACGGCATCATCGTCATGGCAATGACCTTTGTGATCATCATCAAGGATATTGACCTGTCCATAGGTTCAACCTTTGCACTGGTCAGTATGCTGGTGGCAATCATGTTTAACACGTACGGCGTGAATATTTGGCTGGCCAGCTTGATCGGACTCATTCTCGGCGGAATTCTCGGCCTCATCAACGGAGTAGTAGCAGTTAAAGGCCAGCTGCCGCCCTTTATCGTAACCTTAGGTTCGATGATGATCTATAGAGGTCTGGCGCTGGTAATATCTGGTGGAGTTCCGGCTGCTGTGCGCCTGCCTGAGACCTTCTTTATGTTCACCGGTGCTCGGGTTTTCGGACGGATTCCGGTGCCCAGCCTCTGGTTCTTAGGAGTGACTCTTATCGCCGGTTTCATTCTCCATCGGACCAGTTACGGCTTTAAAGTTTACGCTGTTGGAGGCAATGCAGAAGCGGCCCGCTTGGCCGGTATCGATGTCGACCGGGTCAGGATAACCAACTTCGTAATCCTAGGGGTAGTTTCAGGTTTGGCGGGCATAATCTCTATGTCGTACCTGAGCAGCGTAACCCCCACCGTAGGGCAAGGCATTGAGATGCAGGTCATAGCTGCAACTGTTCTAGGCGGTACTTCCATGCTGGGCGGTGTCGGCACCATCCTGGGCTCCTTCCTGGGGACCTTGGTTCTAGGTGTAGTGAGAAACGGTCTGGTTTTGATGGGCACCAGCGCCTACCTCATCGACTTGATTACAGGTATAGTGTTGATTCTGGCGGTATTTGTCAGCAGCTATGCCCATCGGGAGAAACGCTAAGTCATCCCCGGAGCGGGCGGCACGCCTCGCACTCGGCAGTATCTCTCACATCAACACATGGGGTGGGAGATATCCTATGGCTCGGCAAAAAGGGGGTGATTGGGAAAGATTTGGGAGGTTGGTTGGACAGCAGTTTTGCAGACAAGGCCACGATCAGATGAAAGGAGAGTTCAATTGATGAAAAGCCGACTGTTTGCAGCATTGAGTCTTGCACTTGTCTTGACTCTAGTAGCTAGCTTTGCGGTATTAGCTGCTGAGAAGAAAACCTATGAATTCGTAATTATCACTCACAGCGCTTCCATCGATTTCTGGGTACCTCTGGTAAAAGGTGCTCAGGATGCGGCTGCCATGATCAATGCAGCTAACCCCAATGTTGAAATAACGGTAAGACATACCGGCCCCCGTCTGTTCAACGTATCCGAACAGCGGGATATTATGGAGAACGTCATCGAAGCTGGTGTGGACGGCATAATTACCACCCTGCCTGATCCAACAGCTTTTGACGAGCCGGTTGCTCAGGCACTGGCCAGAGGAATTCCGGTAATCGGCACCAATACCGATGCTGGTCCCAACAATCCAAGATTGGCTTATGTAGGACAAGGTCAGATAGCAGCCGGTCGTGCCCTGGGCAGGAAACTGATCGAGCTCATCGGCACGAAGGGCAAGGTTGGGATCGGCATTGAGGACCTGGGCCACACTGCTCTTCAGGAAAGGCTGCAAGGTCTGACTGAAGTGCTGGATGAGACCGACATCGAGTACACCGTTCTGGTCACTACTGCTGATCTGACCCAGGGCGCCTCTGTGCTGGAGTCCTACCTCATCGCCAATCCCGATGCCAAAGCCATAGTCAACGTTGACGCCAACACCCAGTGCCACGGCGTTGTGCTGCGCAATTTGGGCTTGAAGGGCAAGGTAGTCTCTGCCGGTTTCGACCTCGTCCCTGCGACCCTGCAGAATATCGTGGATGGCTACACTGCATTTACCATCGACCAGAACCCCTACGTACAGGGCTTCTATCCGGTGATGCAGCTCTATCTCTATCATGAGTACGGTATTGCCCCTGGCGATATCGACTCTGGTGTAGGCATCATCGATGCCAGCAATGTCCAGCAGGTAATGGAGCTGGCGCAGAAGGGCTACAGATAAGAAATCCAAGATTGACAGACCAATGGCGGGGCCGTAGCTTTCAGCTGCGGCCCCTGTTTTTTGTGTTCATGAGGAGCATCCACAGCGGCTGCCTAAATCTGGCAGCAAGGTTTCCTGTTCAACGTGTATATTACGCTGAATGGGAGGCATGATAGTGATGCACCCCGATGATGGGGTTGCCGAAAAGGGGTTTGCAGTGGTCGAGTTAAGATCCATACAGGTTCCAGGGTGGATCTGTATGGGTCGAGCAAAGATCAAGCCTGGTTCGTTTGGGGATCAGTCTTGGTCGGCGCCAAGGTTACTGCGGGTCTCGTAGGTGTCGGCTGCGGCTGGTAAAGTCGCTGTCGGCGCCGAAGGAATCCGCAGCAGCCGGACCAAGATCTCTACGGGTCGCTTAGGGATCTATTATGGCCGCTAGGTCATAATAGGTTTCGACTGCGATGCGCAGAGGTCGGGCAAAGATCAGCGTGGTTTCCGTAAGGTTCTGCAGTGGCCGGAAGGCTGCTGCGGGATCTGTAGGGAGGCACGTTGGTCGGAGCGAAGATCACTGCAGGCTCCTTACAAATCAGCAAAAGCAAAATCCCCAGAGACAGCAGCCTCTGGGGATTGCTGTAATGATCCCGTGGTGGGTTGCCGTTAGCTGCCAGACTCCTGAATGTAGGACTGCAGCCGTTCGGCGATTTCACTGAGGGTCTTAGCCTTGCCGGAAACTTGTTCAACAGATGCAGCCTGTTCTTGGGCTGCTGCCGCAATCTGCTGGCTGCCGCTGCTCAACTGCTGCACACCGACGTTGATCTGCTGCATTTGAGCAATCGCGTCATCCACCATCTTTTTCAGCTCTACAAAGCTTTCTGCCATAGACTTCAGCGTCTGGCTGCCCTCATGAATTGCCTTGATATTGATCTCCAGGGCACTGTCGGCCTTGGCATCCCCCTCAGCTATGTTGGCAACAACTCGCCGTACCTCATTGGCGGCTCTGCCGGACTGTTCTGCCAGCTGACGGACTTCTTCAGCTACAACGGCAAATCCGCGGCCCTGCTCGCCGGCCCGGGCAGCTTCGATGGCGGCGTTGAGCGCCAGCATGTTGGTTTGTTCAGCTATGTCGGTGATATCCCCCACGAACTTGTTGATCTGGTCATAGCGCTGGCTGAGGTCTTTTCTAATGTTGGATAATTCCATAATCGCCTTCTCGATCTGAGTCATTTGATTGACTACAGTCTCAATCCGCTTCAAATGCTCCATCGTGGTTTCCCCAACTAAAGTAGATGATTCTGCCAGCATCTTAGAAGTAGTGCTGACCTGCTGAACCGTGCCGGCAAATTGATTAGCTGTACTGGCTATCTCCTGGATGGATGCATTAATCTCCTCAGACGTTGTCAAGAGGTCCTCTCCGCTTTGCACCAGTTCAGTGACAATCTGCTTGGTGTTTTCTGTGAACTGGCGCAACTTGCTGCCCAGGTCGGCTAAAGCTTTACCGAGGGACCCCAGCAACCGGTCGCCGCTGGAGGCCAGCTGGTCAATTCCCGCGAAATCGCCTTCCGCAAGCTGTTCGATAACCTCCTGGTAATCCTCAATTTTCTGCTTGCCGTAGTATGCGCCGATAGTAGTTGCGAGAAAATTCACCAACAAAACCCCAGCAATCCATGCCATCCGATACCATGAATCGGCAATGCGGAAAAACCACAGGATACCAATGGAGACCAACAGTAAGATGATGGCTAGAAGCAGTCTCTTGCGGTTGTGTCTCATGTGCGCTCCTCCTTGAAGTAGTTCGACCTGACATGTAATTCGCCACAGACACAGCTATTCCTACACCGCTTAAGGGAATAATTGGAAAGATCCCCGGTTGGTGTAAAGGTGTCCGGGGAAAGGATCCTAAGGCTCTTTGTGGAAATAATGTTTCCAAGCGTATGGTACAGAGCGGAAAAAAGGCAGCGGCTGTGCTGTCTTCCATGAGAGAGGAAGAGTGTATGTTAAGCGACATTCAAATTGCTCAGGCTGCGAAGCTGCGGCCGATACAGGAAATTGGAGCTTTGTTGGGGTTGGGCGATGATGATCTGGAACTATACGGGAAGTATAAGGCCAAGATCGGTGTCCACGTGTGGGAAAGGGTGAAAGACCGCCCCAATGGGAAACTGATCTACACCACGGCAATCACCGCTACTCCAGCCGGAGAGGGCAAGACCTGCACTGCCATCGGTCTTACTCAAGCACTGGGCAAGATAGGCAAGCGGGTGACGGTGTGCTTGCGGGAACCTTCCTTAGGTCCTACTTTTGGAATCAAGGGCGGAGCAGCCGGAGGCGGCTATGCCCAGGTCGTTCCCATGGAGGATATCAATCTCCACTTTACCGGGGACATCCATGCTGTGGGGACAGCCCACAATCTGCTGGCGGCTGTCATTGACAACCACATTTTTCAAGGAGATGAGCTGGACCTAGATCCCAAGCGGATATTGTGGCGCAGGGTAATGGATATGAATGATCGACAGCTGCGAAATATCGTTGTCGGTTTGGGCGGTCCCGGGGATGGGGTCGTCCGGGAGTCTGCCTTTGATATAACGGTAGCCTCTGAGATCATGGCTATTCTGTGCCTCGCGGAGGATATGGATGACTTGAAGCGGCGCCTAGGGCGGATGCTCATCGGCTACACCCGCAGCAAACAGCCGGTATTTGCCCGAGACTTGGGTATCGTGGGTGCTATGGCTGTCTTGCTCAAGGATGCCATCAAACCCAATTTGGTCCAGACTCTGGAAGGTCAGCCTGCTTTCATTCACGGAGGTCCCTTTGCTAACATAGCCCACGGCAACAACAGCATCATCGCCACTCGCCTGGCGTTGAAGCTCTCCGATTATGTGGTGACTGAGGGCGGTTTTGCCGCTGACCTGGGCGCAGAGAAATTTTTCGATATTGTCCACGGATACAGCGGTTTGACTCCTGATGTGGCAGTATTGGTAGCATCGGTTCGGGCCCTCAATATGCACGGCGGGGTACCCAAGGATAAGGTGGCAGAGACCAACCTAGATGCTCTGAAGCGGGGACTCGCCAATCTGGAGAGACATGTTGCCAATCTCAAGAAATTCGGCTTGCCGGTTGTCGTAGCTATTAACCGGTTCCCCACCGACGATGAGGAAGAGCTGGAACTCATCCAAGAAAGGTGCCGAGAACTGGGAGTAAGAGCTGCCCTTTCTGAGGTCGTGGCAAAGGGCGGTGAAGGCGGTATCCAGCTGGCAGAGGCCGTGCTGGCGGCGCTGCAGGAAGAAAACAACTTCCGACCTTTATATGACTGGAACTTGCCCATTAAGGACAAAATGGACATCCTCGCCCGAGAAATCTACGGCGCAAAGGATGTTGCCTACACGCCCAAGGCGGAGCAGGATATTAGGAACCTTACTGCCATGGGTTTCGGCAGTCTGCCCCTCTGTGTAGCTAAAACCCAGCATTCACTGTCAGACAATCCCAACTTGAAAGGTGCCCCCACTGGCTGGACGCTGACAGTGCGGGAAGTGAGGGCATCTTTAGGGGCAGGCTTTCTGGTACCCATCACTGGCGATATAATGACCATGCCGGGCTTGCCCAAGGAACCGGCTGCCAAGAGAATTGACATAGATAAGAGCGGAACCATAATTGGGTTGTCGTGACCAAAATGCCGGTGGTAAACCTGAACTGCAACACCTGACCTTGGAGGTAAAGAACATGGCGGTAGAACAAACCTTTGTGATCATCAAGCCAGAGGCCGTAGAACGAAAGTTGGTAGGAGAAATCCTCGGACGTTTCGAACGCAAAGGGTTGCAGATCAAGCGGTTAGCTGTCACCCAAATACAAAGGGAAACAGCCGAGGAGCACTACGCCCATCACAAAGACAAGCCGTTCTTCCCTCAACTCATTGAAGCTATCACCAAGGGTCCGGTTGTCTTGGCGGTCTTGGAAGGCCCCGATGCCGTCCAGCAGGTGCGGACCCTAGTTGGGGCAACTGACCCAGCTAAAGCAGCTCCCGGTACCATCAGGGGCGATCTGGCTGTCCAGCTGCCCTATAATATGGTCCATGCTGCCGACAGCCCAGCTGCGGCTGAGGTTGAAATCAAACGGTTTTTCGCAAGTTGATGTTTTCTAGCCCGGGAGAGGCAGAAAGGGGATTAAGGGTAAGGCACAGCTTTGCCCTTTTCTTTATCAGCGTATGTCCCGAGGCTCACTTGCACTGGCGGCAAAGGATACTGTCTGTTTGGGGGAGGTAGAATCTGTGGCAAGAACTAGGGCCGGCAGGAGAGATGGGCACACTGATCCGCACAGAGAGCAAGACGTTAAGATGGTTTTGCTCTGCCTATGCCTGACCTTATGCTTGATGCTGACCCTTTGGAGCTGGGTGTCGGCAGCTTCTCCCTCTAGGGTCTTGAAGCTGCGGGATACCGGTGGGAAACTGGCGGTTGGCCTAGGGGACACGTTGGGTGTTGTTCGGATCTCGGCAGAAAAGGGAGTTCGAATAGCTGCACCCAACGGCCGGATCTTGGATGAGTGGCCGAGGACGGTACGGATATGCGCTGAGTATGGAGAGGGGCTGCGGCCTCCATCGGTTGTTTGGAGAGTGCAGATTAAGGCCGTCCGGGATGAAGGAGCAGCCTTAGCGCTGCGGCAGCAGGTGGAAAGTGACAGCGGTGTTGCCAGTTATGTGGTCTATGAGGAGCCTTGGTATAAGATCCAGGTGGGCAATGCAGCTGACATGGAGGAAGCAGAAAGGCTTAAGGCGGCACTTCAGCAGTTGGGCTATCCCGATGCTTGGATAACGAGGGTTGAACTACCAGAAGAAACTATGGGAACCGAAGACCCCGGGGATGAGCTGTTTTTTCGGGTAGAGGATGACAGCGGCAATGTCTTGCTTTTTGTTGACGAACCCCGGATATTGATCGAGCCTCTCGACGGTCATCCAGTAACAGTGGAAGTGCCGGGAAGCCCTCCCCGCAGCTACCGAGGCCAACTGAGGCTGAGCTTCTTAGGCCAGGGTAAGATCCAGATAGTGAACATCATCGACCTGGAAAGTTACCTGTATGGAGTAGTTGGAGCCGAACTGTACAGCGACAATCGGGCTGACCTGGCAGCTTTAGCCGCTCAGGCAGTAGCCGCTCGTACCTACAGCATCAGCAGCCTGGGCAAGCACGATAGTGAAGGGTTTGACCTGTGCGCTACAGTCCACTGTCAAGTGTACCAGGGACTTGGGCGGGAGTCTGCCCTGATTCGGGAAGCGGTGGATTCTACTGCCGGCCTGATCCTAGTCTATGGGGGCCGGGCCATCAGTGCGGTTTACCATTCTAACAGCGGCGGAGCAACTGCCGGGGCTGAACAGGTCTGGTCAACCAGGTATTCCGGCTATCTGCGGCCCAGGCTTGATGAGGCTGTTGACCCCAACACCAATTCTGTGGTGGAATTGGGACGGGATAGGCCTGGATACAGCTGGGAGGTTCATTGGTCTGGGGAAGTGCTTGCCGACATTCTGCGCCGGTATCTTAAGACAGAGCTCGCGCTGAGTGTTTCCGACTCTGCCAAGCTAAGGGATATAAAGATTGCCAAGCAGGATGACTTGGGCAGGGTTGAGAAACTCGTGATCACCTGGGAGGAACCGGATGGAGAGGAAGTCAGTCAGCGGGAGTATGAGGTAATAAAGGATAAAATCCGATGGGTTTTGCGGCAGCCCGACGGACGGATTCTGCCTAGTACCCGTTTTGAACTGCAGGTCCAAACAGCCGACGGACAGGTACACAAGGTTACAGCTTTGGGGAAAGGCAACGGCCACGGCCTAGGGCTGTCCCAAGCGGGGGCTGTCCACATGTCCCGGCTAGGGTTCGGCTTCGAAGATATACTGCGGCACTATTATACCGATGTAGACATCGTGAAGCTAGAGGACTATTTCCAAATGATGGAAACCCAACTTGCCTGGGAGCGGAAAGGGATTGTCCTTAATTGGACAGCAGTGTTGGGACCAGAGCAAGGTGTAGCGGAAGTAACCGATGTCTTGGCATGGTCTCCCGATGGGAAATCGGTCGCCTTTGCCACCGAAGGTTCGGAAGGCGGCCTGTGGGTCTTTGACATCTATACAGGCAGCCTGACGAAGGTGTTGGCAAAGCCGGTGGTGGAGGCTGTTTGGAAAGGGGACGGTTCGGCAATAGCCGCCGTCACCCAAGTGGACGAGAATGGGTACCAGCAGCTGATGGTTATTCAAATGGCACCGGAACCAGGGACCGCCGCCGAGACAGATTCATTTTCTGCTGCAGTCGTGGCTGAAGGATTCGACGTCCACTCGCCTATCTGGCTGGCCGACAGCGACTTGCTCCTCTTTAGCCAAAACGGCATGATCTACGGTACCATGGACGGCGTTAGTATACCAGTGATTACCGGTGCCCGGACACCTGCAGTCAGTTCCGACGGCAGGCAGCTGGCGTTCAGCAGGGATAGGGCCTTGTGGTTTTATCAGCTGGCCACAGGTACTGCCGTCAAGGTGGATGCAGTAGGTAAAATCGACGCCCTCTGCTGGTCCCCAGATGGAAGGTATCTGGCTGCCGCTGCCGATCAAGAGGTGGTGATAGTCAGCACTGCGGGCGAGATATTGACCCGTTTTCACGGTTGGAGTCCCATCTGGTCCCCTGACGGAGGCTTCTTGGCATATGTGAGTGAGCAGCCGGCAGGTAAAGCGGAGGTGTGCATCTGGGATTTGAACTCCCAAACGTCAATTGTACTGGCTAGTGCCGGTACCGATGGGGTACGGCGGGGCGTCCACTGGGCGGTGTCTGGACGACAGCTTGTTCACAACATCGACGGCAGGCTTCACCTTTTGGCCTGGTAGCTGCAGCAGGAATTGGTTTATTTTCCGCCCTCCATCTGGTATACTATCTCATGGCTGCCCGGCGGCAGTTTTGCCGGCAGTTTCCGATAAAGGGCTGGAGGGGAGGACACGAGCATGGAACTCTGGTACACGGAGAAGCACACCGCCAACGTGGGGATGATTTGCAAGATTAGAGGCACACTTTTGCGGAAGCGTTCTCCGTATCAAGAGATTGCCGTTATTGATACTGAGCAGTTCGGCCGGATGCTGCTGCTGGACGGGATCGTCCAAACCACTGTTGCCGATGAATTTGTTTACCACGAGATGATCGCCCATGTGCCCTTGAATGCCCATCCCAATCCCCGGAAGGTTGCGGTGATTGGAGGCGGCGACGGAGGCACAATTCGGGAAATCGTCAAACATGATACCGTGGAAAAAGCCGTGCTGGTAGAGATTGACGCCGAGGTGATTGAGGCAAGCCGCCGGTATTTGCCGGAGATCTCCTGCGGGCTGGATGATGAGCGGGTGGAGATCTTAATCGCCGACGGCATAGAACATATTCGGCAGTCGAAAAACGTCTATGATGTGATTATCATTGATTCCACAGACCCGGTAGGACCAGCTGTAGGTCTTTTTGCTCCTGAGTTTTACGGCAGTGTCTATGAAGCCCTCAAAGATGACGGAATTATGGTGGCCCAGACAGAGTCGCCCTATTACGAACCGGAGCAGGTAGCGCGGGTGTTTACCGGTGTTAATAGCCATTTCCCTATCACGAAGTTGTACCTAGCCCATATACCCAGCTACTCCAGCGGTCTGTGGAGCTTTACCATAGGGTCTAAAAAACACGATCCGGCGGTCATCAACAGGGGAAAGCCGCAGGTCTGCGGTACAAAGTATTACAATGCCGATGTTCATACTGCTGCTTTCGCTCTGCCGGAATTTGTACGGCAGCTGGTGAAGCCTTAATGCTTGAACCCCCTGCTGGAGAGTGCACCGGGTGATGGGCATCGGTGGGTTTTGTCCCGTGTCCGGCAGGTTAGTCTGGTTAAGAAGGTGATGACATGACTATTGCCCTAAAGCTGCAGTCCAGGATTCAACAGGCCTTTGAAGAGGCGATAGACAAAGCAGCAGCAAGTGAGGGCTGGACAATTGAGAATATGCCCGCCGTTGAGTTGGAAGTACCCAAGGAGAAGAGCCACGGCGATTTGGCTACCAATGTGGCCATGCAGCTCACCAGGGAGGTTAAGCTGGCTCCTCGGCGTATTGCTGAAGTGCTCATTCAGCACCTCAATTTAGCCGGTACTTTTGTCGAGAGTGTGGAGATCGCAGGGCCTGGATTCATTAACCTGCGGCTCAACAATCAGTGGCTGTACCAGGTTCTGAGGGATATTGAGGAGCAAGGTGAGGCCTACGGCCGCTCCAATTACGGACAGGGCAAGAAGGTGCTTCTAGAGTTTGTCAGCGCCAATCCGGTAGGTCCCATGAACGTTGTCAATGCCAGGGCGGCGGCAGTGGGAGATACCTTGGCCAACATCATGGAAGCTGCTGGATATGATGTGAGCCGTGAGTATTACGTCAATGACGCTGGACGGCAGGCGCATCTTTTTGGCCTTTCCATTCTTGCCAGGTATAGGGAGATGGCTGGCTTAGAAGTTGAGTTTCCGGAAGATGGATACGCAGCGGACTATGTCACTGAGCTGGCTGGAATCCTGCGGCAGGAAGTGCCTGATCTGCTAGAGAAGTCTCAGGACGAACAAGAGGCTTTCTGCAAACGATGGGGTACCGACCGGATGGTTGAACAGCAGAAGGCCGATTTGGCTGCCTTTGGGGTAGAGTTTGACCACTGGTTCCGGGAAAGGGAGCTCCACGAGGGCGGTTATCTGCAGGAGGTAATTCAGTTCCTGCAGGATGCCGGCTACCTGTATGAAGAGGATGGAGCTATCTGGTTTGCCTCGACCAGATTCGGCGACGATAAAGACCGGGTGATGATCAAATCTGATGGCGAGCCGACTTATCTCACGCCTGACGTAGCCTATCATTGGAACAAGTACCGCCGGGGATTTGAACACCTGATCGATATCTGGGGGCCTGATCACCACGGCTACATAGCGAGAATGAGGGCTGCCATTCAAGCTCTGGGCTACCCAGCAGACAGCTTTGAAGTCATCATTTTGCAGCTGGTGACTCTCCTGCGGCATGGTGAGAAGGTGAGGATGTCCAAGCGGGCGGGCCAGTTTGTCACAATGAAAGAGCTGCTCGATGAAGTTGGCAAAGACGCAGCTAGGTACTTTTTCCTGATGCGGGCTCCCGACAGCCACCTGGATTTTGATCTGGCCTTGGCAGTAGAGCAGAGCCAGGAGAATCCTGTCTATTATATCCAATATGCCCATGCCCGCATTTGCAGCATCCTCCGGCAAGCTCAAGAAAGCGGAATTGAAGTGCCCAAAGCTGCTGAGGCTCAGTTGGACCTCTTGCAGACTGAGGAGGAACTAGATCTGATCAAGAAGCTGGCCCAGCTGCCGGAAGAAATTATCCAGGCAGCAGAGCGGAGAGAACCCCACCGCATAGCCCGCTACTGCTATGAACTGGCTTCTTCCTTCCACAGCTTCTATACCCACTGCCGTGTACTGGGAGAGGAAGAAGCCCTGCAGGGTGCTCGGCTGGTGTTGGTGCAAGCAGTGAAGCAGGTTCTGCGGACAGCATTGAGAATTCTGGGGGTTTCGGCTCCTGAAAGGATGTAAGTGGAGAGAACCCATGGGCTCGTTAAGGCGAGGAGGAGCGGTATGGCAGGGCAGTCCATCTCTAAGTCATGGCAGATAATCCGCAAAGGTTTTCGCTATTCCTATGATTACCTGGGGATGGTGATTGCTTCCAGCGCACTCTGGTTTGTTACTGGTTTCTTTCCCATCTTGATAGTCACAAGCTTTAACAAGTATATACAGAGTCCAATAGCTTACGGAGTCGCTGTTCTAGTGACGCTGATAGTTTTGGGCCCGTCGACTGCGGCAGTTCACGGTATTGCTGCCGCTATTCTCGACAATGAGGATACAAGGGTGAGGGAGTTTTTCAAATTTTTCCGGAAGTATTTTTGGCGAAGTACTGCCCTGATGCTGCTCAATGTCCTTATCTTGTTGATCCTGGCTTCGGACTTGATCTTCACCTTGAACAATCCCAATAGGTTTATCCAGATGCTGTCCGGTATCTGGGTCTACTTCTTCATTTTCTGGGCATTGATGAGCAATTACATTTTCCCCTTCTTGGTTAACCAAGACGTCGGCGTCTTGTTGACCATGAAGCGGTCTGCTCTGCTGGCCCTGGACAATTTAGTGGTTACTATTATCTTGTCTCTGGCAGTGCTGATAGTAGTTGTGCTGAGTGTGGTTTTGGCTGCGCCGGTACTGCTGTTGATGTTGGGGATCATCGCTTTTCTGCAAAATGTGGGCTATCGTGAACTGATGCAAAAGTATGACGAGGCGCCAACTCAGACGACAGCCGATGAGCCGGCTGATCAAGAGCAGATTTAGAGATGAGTTTTCCACTCTTTGCGGCGGGGCTGGTCAATCACAGGGCTTCCTTTTCGTAGGGAGGCTTATTTTTTGTGGGAGTTCCTGCATCTTTACTGTATGAGTTGCAAGCGCTAAAATAAGGCAGTAGGCTTATTCGAGAAAGGGGCATTCCCGTGGCTAAGTTCATCTTTGTAACTGGAGGCGTCGTTTCAGGCCTAGGTAAAGGAATCACTGCAGCTTCCCTGGGCTGCTTGTTAAAAAGCAGGGGTTTCAAAGTAACCATGGGTAAACTGGATCCCTACATCAACGTGGATGCGGGGACTATGAGTCCCTTCCAACACGGAGAGGTCTTCGTGACCGAGGATGGGGCAGAGACAGATCTTGATTTGGGACACTATGAACGGTTTATCGACGAGAATCTTACTAAAGCGAGTAATGTCACCGCCGGCCGCATCTATTGGTCGGTGATCTCCAAGGAGCGCCAGGGAGAGTATCTGGGGGGAACGGTACAGGTAATTCCCCACATCACCAACGAGATTAAAGAGCGGATTCTCTGCCTGGACAAGGACCAAGAGCATGATGTTGTTATAGTAGAAATTGGCGGAACTGTTGGCGACATTGAGTGTCAGCCTTTCCTGGAAGCCATCCGCCAGCTGAAAAACGACATCGGCCGAGATTCTTGCCTTTATGTGCACGTGACATTGGTTCCGAACATCAAAGCATCGCGGGAGCTTAAGACCAAGCCGACCCAGCACAGCGTGAAGGAACTCAGGGGCCTAGGTATTCAGCCGGATATTATCGTATGCCGCTCAGAGCAGCCCCTTTCTGAGGAGATCAAGGAAAAGATTGCCCTCTTTTGCGATATCGATAAGGAAGCAGTTATACCCAACCTAGACGCAGACACCATTTACGAAGTGCCGCTGGTTTTTGAACAGGAAAACCTTGCCAAGATAGTCTGCGAGCGGCTGGGTCTTGATGAGGGAAAGCCAGATCTTCAGGATTGGAAGGCACTTGTAGACAAGATCAAGAACCCCAAACGCCGGGTTCAGATCGGGCTAGTCGGCAAGTATGTATCTATGCCCGATGCATATCTCAGTGTGATCGAAGCCCTGTGCCACGCTGGGATAGAGACGGAGAGCGAAGTGAAGGTCAAGTGGATCCAGTCGGAGGAACTGGAGAAGGAAAATGCCGATTTGGATGCCATTTTAGGGGATTGCGACGGCATTCTGGTGCCCGGCGGTTTCGGTCACAGGGGTGTTGAAGGGAAGATTAGGGGCATCCAATATGCCAGGGAAAAAAAGGTACCTTTCCTGGGAATCTGCCTCGGCATGCACTGTGCTGTTATCGAGTTTGCCCGCAACGTTTGCGGTATGTATCGGGCAAACAGCTCCGAATTCGATCCCGATACTCCATATCCCGTCATCGACCTGATGCCGGAACAGCGCCATGTGGAAGACTTGGGCGGCACAATGCGCCTGGGAAGTTTTCCGTGCATATTGTCTCCGGGCTCCAGGGCGCATGAAGCCTACGGAGCAGCGGAGGTCCATGAGCGCCATCGGCACAGGTATGAGGTCAACAATGCCTTTCGACAAGAACTCGAAGCAAAGGGCATGGTTATGACAGGAGTTTCTCCCGATGGACGCTTGGTGGAAGTCGTAGAAGTGTCTGATCACCCGTGGTTTGTAGCTTGTCAGTTCCACCCAGAGTTCAAATCCCGGCCTAATCGGTGCCATCCGCTGTTTAGGGGATTTGTGTCAGCTGCTTTAAGTCAGCGGGAAAGCAAACGGAGCAAATGACATAGGAGCCCCAGGGTACACCCCTGGGGCATATATCTGCGTAGGTCGCGGTGGCGCGATTCTTGGGCTTTTGATATAATAGTTGCAAGATTAGTTGTGGGCAGCGTTCATTCATCAGTAGCAAGCCTATGGGAGGCTGCTGAAAATGGATGGGTTATCACCTTGGGAGTCGAGAGAGGTGGAAGATATGGTTCGGGTTAAGGTGAAGCTAGTCGGTATCGACCAGGTTGCCATGTGCCCGGTTGTTGTAGTGACTGACATGGATGAACGGCACTTCCTGCCCATCCTGGTAGGGCCAGCTGAGGCTAACGCAATTGCCATGGAGCTGGAAGGGATTAAGCCGCCCCGACCACTAACCCACGATCTGATGCGGGACCTGCTGAACAAGCTGGATGCCCAGGTAGATCGAGTAGTGATCTCGGACCTCAGGGATGAGACGTATTACGGTTGTATTGTACTGAAGACGGTGACGGGCAAAATCGAGGTGGATGCTAGGCCCAGCGATGCCATTGCCTTGGCACTCCGCACTCACAGCCCGATATTCGTTTCTGAGACTGTAGCCAACCGAGCCATGATACCCGATCGGAAGGCCGCAGACGACCAAACGTCAGAAGACAGCCTCGATAAGGAGGCGGAGGAGTTTCGCCGTTTCCTGGCTGATCTTACCCCTGACGATTTCCGCCGCAATCTGCAGTAATCATGCGGCGGTGCGTCAGTAATAAAGTTGGCCTCCCCGGTCTATACTGGAAAGGATAGAGCGGGGAGGCGATTTTTGTGAAAAAAGCCCACCTAAACGAAGTCCCTTGGAGAATAAACCGATGGTTCATAAAGGAGTTTGTTTCTAGGTAGCGAAACTTTACATCTAAGCCGCCAAGGGAGTGGACTTAGATGTTGATTGATACGAAACGAGTCATGGCCGTGCGGTGTCCTCGATGCGGCCGGATTGAGGTTCGTGATTGTTTTCTCTTCGAACTGTACAGCAAGAAGACCACTCTTGTCTGCTGTGAGTGCGGGCAAGCTCTTATTGAGATGGAACGGCACAGCCATCTGTACAAGGTGGAGATAGACTGCCTCGTATGCGAGACCCGGCATGAGCTCCTAGTAGACGTCAAGAGCATTGTACATAACGATGCGTTGGTGCTTTTCTGCCCTGAAAGTGATATTGACCTGGCCATGATCGGGCGCTGTGAACGGGTGCGGGAGCTCTTGGCCGGCGAGGGAGATCTCCTGGCAAATGTGGTGGTGCCCGGAGCTATCGATTCTGCATTTGTGGATATCGAGATTATGCGGGAAGTATTGGAGCGGCTCCAGGCCTGGGCCAATGCCGGACAACTGTACTGCGGCTGCGGCAATCGCCAGCTGGAGCTGGACCTTTTCTCAGAAAAGGTTGAGGTTGTATGTTCAGAGTGCGGCGGCACATTGGTCATATATGCTGAACGGGAAGAAGACCTGGCCGCCATGGAAGGGCTTGAGGAGGTTGTCCTGAAGAAGGGAGCTTTCACCTGTATCGACTCAGCCGACTTCCGTTGCAGACACAGAGTATAGACAGGGCCGTATATGGTCCGGCAAGTGGGAGGAGAAGAACTTGGCTTTAGTTACTGTCGCTGAACTGACCAAGGCTGCTGCCGAAGGTGGTTATGCTGTAGGAGCCTTTAACCTAAACAATATGGAGATCCTGCAGGCTGTGATTGAGGCTGCGGAGGAGGAGCGTTCACCGGTAATTCTGCAGGCTAGCCAGGGTGGTCTGAAGTATGCCGGCATAGATTATATTGTAGCTATGGCCCGGGTGGCCGCCGAAAATGCTTCTGTCCCGATAGCCCTCAATCTAGACCACGGCACCAGTTTTGAACAGGCAATGATATGTATCCGTAAAGGCTTTTCGGCCGTAATGATTGACGGTTCCCGTCTGTCCTTCGATGATAATGTGGCACTGGTAAAGCGTGTGGTCGACGTGGCCCATGCGGTGGGAGTATCGGTAGAGGCGGAGCTGGGCAGAATCGGCGGTACCGAAGACGATATTGTGGTTTCTGAGCAGCAGGCGGCTCTGACCGACCCTGATGAAGCTGCCAACTTCGTGCAGCAGGCTCAGCCTGACCTTCTGGCCGTGGCCATAGGTACTGCCCACGGGGTTTATAGAGGAGAGCCTAGAATAGACTTTAAGCGTTTGGAAGAGATCAAGAAGCGGGTAGACATCCCCCTGGTCTTGCACGGTGCCTCCGGCGTTCCTGATGAAGCAATTCGAAGGGCTTGTCAGCTCGGTATTAGTAAGATTAACATAGACACGGAGCTGCGGATAGCGTTCACGCAAGCTGTCCGGAACGTTTTGGAAGCCGCTCCCAATGAAATAGACCCCCGGAAGATCCTGGGTCCTGCCAGAGAAGCCATGAAAAAGGTAGTAAAGGAAAAAATGCGCTTGTTTGGTTCGTCTGGGAAAGCATAAAGAGGCCTATGACCAAGCGGCGGGTGAACCAGCCTTTCACCCGCCCTCCATTCTTAATTTTGGTTCACCATTATTGCCTGTCTGGCCTTAATTGTTGCCATCATGCTCTTGAGCACTCTCCTACTCACAGATTCAGCTGCCATTCAGTATGATCAAGTTTATAGCTAGTTCCATATGAACCTGCTAAGCGGCAGTGGGTGTGCATCTCTGCCGTCGAACACAATAATCCTACTATTTCGATAAGTGGCAATTTAGCACAGAGGGTTAAGGAGTGGAGTTATGAACATTGCGCAACTGGAAGAGAAAACAGCGGCGGAACTGCTGGAGATCGCAAGAGAGCTGGAAATTCCAGGTTGCTCTAGGCTTCGCAAGCGGGAACTCATCTTTGAGATTCTCAAGGCAGAATCCAATAAAGAAGGCCTGGAGTTCAAGGACGGGGTACTGGAGATCCTGCCCGATGGTTACGGTTTTCTGCGGGTACAGGGGTACACTCCCAGCAGCGAAGATGTCTATGTCTCGCCGTCCCAAATTCGCAGGTTTAACTTGCGCACCGGTGATTTAGTTCTGGGGCAAGTGAGGCCTCCTAAGGAAAACGAGCGGTATAATGCCCTTCTGAAAGTTGTAGCTGTCAACGGCCTCGATCCGGAAAAGGCCATCAATCGGCCCAACTTCGAGGATCTTACCCCGATTTATCCCTACGAACGCCTGCGGCTGGAAGTTTCCCAGGAAGATACCGCAACAAGGCTCATCGACGTTGTTGCGCCCTTGGGGAAAGGCCAACGGGGCTTGATTGTAGCTCCCCCCAAGGCTGGGAAGACTACAGTGCTGAAAAAAATAGCGAACAGTATAACTCACAATCATCCGGAAGTTGAACTGATGGTGCTCCTCATTGATGAGCGGCCGGAGGAAGTTACCGACATGGAGCGGTCTGTTGATGGCGAGGTGGTCAGTTCGACCTTCGATGAACCTCCGGAAAATCACGTCAGGGTAGCGGATATTGTATTGGAGAGGGCCCGGCGGTTAGTAGAGCACGGAAAAGATGTGGTCATTCTCTTGGACAGCATTACCCGCCTGGCCAGGGCTCACAATTTGGTGGTACCCCCCAGCGGACGCACACTTTCCGGCGGCGTTGACCCCGCCGCTCTGCACCGGCCCAAGCGGTTCTTCGGCTCTGCCCGAAAACTGGAGGAAGGCGGCAGCCTCACCATTATAGCCACCTGTCTAATTGAAACTGGCTCCCGCATGGATGATGTGATTTATGAGGAGTTTAAGGGCACCGGCAACATGGAGCTTCACCTGGATCGCCGTCTGGCAGAAAGGCGCATATTCCCCGCCATCGATATTTACCGTTCCGGCACCAGAAAGGAAGAACTGCTTTTGACAGAGGATGAGCTGGAGATGATGTGGCTCCTTCGCAAAGCTTTCAGCGCTCTTGGAACCGCAGAGACAACGGATATTCTCATCGATCGAATCATGCATACCAAGTCCAATGCAGAGCTGGTAGATCTGGTCATCCATTCTACCTTTGCGGAAAACGTGAGGTCATCATAGCCTTCCGGCCGCAAATCTATGCTGCATAGAGGCGGAAGGGCCGAACCGGCAGCAGCACCAGGAAGAGAAACTTGTTGAAGAATTTCTCAGCAAAAAAAGGATTTGGCCCGCAGAGAACGAAGTTAACGTAATGATTCCATTGGATTGGAGTGGGTTGCTTTGGGAGACAATCGCACCAGCCGTTGGCGTCCGGGATGGACCCTCTTGATACTTATGCTTTTTGTTGCTTTGACCGTATCTGATGAGACTTCCCGGTTGACCTCCGATCATCCGGTTCAGTTTACGTGGAATCAAAGTCTCTTGGCAGGAATTGATCAGGGCGGTCCCGATCCCGAAGATCTTCAATTTGCTTCTTTGCTGTCAGACGACATCCAAGGGCTCATGTCCTCGGCAGGTGCGGCCGGTGCTCCGTCTGTTTCTCTAGGTGAGATAGTGCCTTCTTTAGACGGGGAAACTACAGAGGAGGAATTGACGGAAGAAGCGGTGATGGTTGCTGCCGCGGCTGAGGCTGATGGTGAGGAGCAGCCGGCGGCTCAGTCCACCGAGCAGAAGAAACCTACGGTGTTGACCCACGTAGTAGCCCGGGGTCAAACCCTTTGGGATATCGCCAAACTGTATGGAATCAGTACTGATACCATTGTGGCGGCCAACGGTATAAGCGATCCTCAACGCCTGCAGGTAGGGCAGAAGTTGACTGTCTTGACTGTTGACGGAGCGCTGCACACCGTAAAATCTGGCGAAAGCGTCTGGAGCATAGCAAGAGCCTACCAGGTAAAGACGCAAGATATCGTTGAGGCCAATGATCTGAAGGATCCCAGTGCATTGCGGGTAGGTCAGCAGCTGGTGATTCCTGGTGCACAAGCCGTGGCAGCCCAGCGGTACCAGCTGGTGGGAGCCAACGGCCAGCTTCGCCGAGCTTTCGACTGGCCGGCTCGGGCCAGAATATCATCTCGGTTTGGAGCTCGGTGGGGGAGCATGCATTATGGGTTGGATATTGCGGTTCCTGTAGGTACTCCTGTACGGGCTGCCGCTGACGGACGGGTTACATGGAGCGGTCCCCGGGGTTCGTACGGGAACTTAGTGATAATTGATCACGGGCAGAAAGTAGAGACAAGGTATGCACATAATTCCCGGTTAGTAGTCAAGGCCGGCGACACTGTGAAGCGGGGACAGATCATTGCTTACAGCGGCAATACCGGCCGTTCAACCGGGCCCCACGTGCATTTTGAGATTCGCTACCGAGGGACACCGGTTGATCCCGAGAAATATCTCTTGCCGTAGTGCTGGCTGGGTCTAGGCGCTGGTTTCCAACGGGCGCAGCATAGGCAAAATGAAGCAGTGTGTGCGGCTTGCGCTCATCCCGAGACTCATGTTATAATCTTACGGTGTGTAAACTGCACATGTGATCCTAACTACCAACGGGGAAAGAGGTGACAAGCCGTGAAGGCGAACATCCATCCACCGTACTACCGGACCACGGTTACCTGTGCTTGTGGTGCCAGCTTTGAGACTGGTTCCACCAGGGAAAACCTGAGAGTGGAAATTTGCTCTCAGTGCCATCCATTTTATACAGGACAGAGGCAGAAGATCGTTGATACCGGTGGACGGGTCGAACGGTTCCGTCAGAAGTATAACCTGCCGGAGGAATAAGCCGGCGGTAATTTGGATAATTGAGATATTGGGGATAAAGCAGGGCATTGTCCTGCTTTTCTGTTTGTAGGAGACGTGGGGTGAGGCTGTTGCTGCGGATCGGCGGTGTGGTTGTAGAAAACCCGGTGGCATTGGCCCCCATGGCCGGTGTGACCGACTCCATCTTCCGCAGGATTTGCAAGGCGATGGGCGCTGGTTTAGTTGTCACTGAGATGGTGAGCAGCAAGGGACTGCTTCACAATAACCATAGGAGCGCCGAACTGCTGGCGTTTACAGATCAAGAGCGCCCCATTGCTATCCAGATATTTGGCTCTGACCCGGAGATCATGGGCAAGGCTGCCAAGCAGATATCGGCGCTGGAGCCGGATATTGTCGACATCAACATGGGCTGTCCGACACCGAAGATCGTGAAAAACGGAGATGGAGCCGCTCTGATGCGGGATCCTGATTTGGCCGCCCGAGTGGTAGAAAGCGTCGCTGCCAATGTCTCCTGCCCAGTGACAGTTAAACTGCGCCGCGGATGGGATGCGGCATCGCCGCCAGCCGCGAAGATAGCCCCGCTGCTGGAGAAAGCCGGTGCCCAGGGGTTTACCGTCCATGGACGCTATCGGGAGCAGTTTTACCGCGGCAAAGCTGACTGGGAATGCATTGCAGAGGTGAAGGCCGCAGTTAATGTACCGGTGTGGGGAAATGGAGACGTGGATTCTCCCGACGCTGCCCTGAAAATGATGGAGCAGACCGGCTGTGACGGCGTGATGATTGGGCGGGCGGCTCTAGGCAACCCATGGATCTTTCGAGAGGTTACCTATTATCTTCGATATGGCGACTACTTACCTAAGCCAAGTCTTCGGGAAAGGATGGACTTAGCTTTAGCCCACCTGCAAGAAGAAGCCTCAGTTGTGGGTGAAGTGGATGGGGTAAAGAGGATGCGGTCACAGCTTGCCTGGTACACGAAGGGATTTCCTGGGGCGGCGGCTGTTCGTCAGCGGCTCAATCAAGCAGTGACCGTTGCGGAAGTCCGGGAGATCTTGGCAAGCTGCCTGAAGTTGGAAGAGATCTAGTGGTTTAGGTCTGGGGAAACCTCGGATATATATGAAGAAGCCGATGGGACTGCAACTTGCAACCTAGACGGCACAAATATGAGAATCACAGACTGAGAAACTACTCTGGCAGAAGAGCGGGGGGATCCTATGGGCATGGTAGCGAACGGTGCCGGCCGGGGGTGGATGACAAGGTCACTGTATCTAGCAGTGCTCATTTCAGCGGCTGTAGTCCTGACTGGCATGGGGAGCGCGGTGGAGGCCAATGTGCCGAGCGCACCGAGGATTGGTTACAGGGCACCTGATTTCACTGTCAAAACACTGGAAGGGACCGAGGTTACCTTAGGGGAGCAGGTGGGTACTCCGGTGTTTATCAACTTCTTTGCCACCTGGTGCCAGTTTTGCAGGATAGAGATGCCGCATATTCAGGCGTTATACGAAGAAGTCGGTGACCAGGTCAGCTTCATGATCTTGGACGTTAGGGAAAGCTTAGAGACGGTCAAGTCCTACTTCGATGCAGCAGGCTGGACTGTGCCGGTATACTTGGATTCCCTGGGAATCGCCGGAGCAAAGTATTCTGTTCGGGGATTGCCGACCTCATTTTTCATTGACAGTGAAGGGATAATCCGCGATATGGTCATCGGGGCTATGACTGAAGCCCGGCTGCGGCAGGGTATTCAAGCTATCTTGCCGGCCGGTTCCGAGGAGTGAGGCCTTTCTAGCAGCTGTTTTCCGTCCATACTGAGGATTGAGCAGCAAAAAATAGGCGTTCGCCGTTACGGGCGAGCGCCTATTTGATCACGGGTCTCTTGGCGAGCCTTAAGCTGCGTTCTGTTGAGCATTTTAGCTTTCACTTACCCACGGCGCTGTTCCCTAATGAGGGAGACGCCGCGGTTTTTTCGTGAAATTCCAGCTATCTTACTCCTTGCGCTGCGGGCCATCCTCTGTTAAGATGGGGTTGAGCACAAAATTGTGCACAATGCGGCAGCCGGTTAACTGGAAGCTGGGGTGGTAAACAGCGTGGACTTGCTGAGGATCGGGGGAAAGCTGATCAGCACCAGCCGAATACATAGGGTAGTGGACCGGATCCTGGAGCTGCGCTCTCAAGGGCAGTCTCAACAAGAAGTAGCAGAGCAGATCGGGGTTGACCGCACCTTTATTTCCCGCTTGGAGGGACTGGGGGAGGTTCGCAAAGGCGGTCGTGTGGCAGTTATCGGCTTTCCCGTTGCCAATAAGGAGCAAATCGAAGCCATTGCCCGGGAAGAGGGAGTAGATTTTGCCTGGGTAATGACCAACGAGGAACGCTGGCAATTTGCAGAGGAGCGGAGCGGTGCCAAGTTGGCCAATGAACTGATGATGCTCTTCTCTCAGCTCCGGGACTTTGATAAAGTCGTCTTCCTCGGTTCAGATATGCGGATAAAGCTGGTTGAAGCAATGCTGGCTCCGGAAACAGTCCTGGGTGTTGAACTGGGTAAGTCGCCGATGCATCAGGACAAGTATGTCGATCCGGAAGAGTTTCGAGCCTTGCTCCGCTCCCTCATGGGAAGTTAAACCGACAGCATTGGTTTTGGATCAATTCTTTCTGTCAATGGAGGCGTGACTGTGAAGCACGTAGTGAGCATCAGCATTGGTTCTTCGAAACGAAACCACAGAGCCGAACTGGAGATCATGGGTGAGAAATTTATCATCGAACGGATCGGTACCGATGGCGATATGGATAGAGCGGTGGAACTAGTTCGCCAGCTTGACGGTAAGGTGGATGCCTTTGGCCTCGGCGGCATGGATATGTATATTTACGCGGGAAACCGTCGGTATACGATCCGGGATTCTAAGCGCTTCGCCTCCGCAGCCAAGAAGACGCCTTTGGTGGACGGATCGGGACTTAAGAACACCCTGGAAAGAAGGGTTGTCACTTTCCTGCAGGAGAAAACGCATTTGGACCTTAAGGGCCGGCGCCTCTTGATGGTGGCAGCGGTAGATCGGTTTGGTATGGCGGAGGCCTTTGCTCTAGCCGGATGTGACATGGTAATTGGAGACTTGATGTTCGGCTTAGGGATTCCCATCCCCATGCACAGTCTTCGCACCCTGGATATCGTGGCTCGAATTGCTGCTCCCATCGTGGTGCAGCTGCCTTTCAGGGTACTGTATCCCACCGGCAGCAAGCAGGAACAGTCGAAAACGAAGTATTCCAAGTACTATCATTGGGCGGAGATCATTGCGGGAGATTATCTGTTTATCAGCAGGCATATGCCGGATGACCTAAGCGGCAAGATAATTGTGACCAATACTGTCACAAAAGATGATGTAGAAATACTGCGGCGCAAAGGTGTGGCCATGCTGGTTACGTCGACGCCAAATCTGTGCGGGCGTTCATTTGGTACCAATGTCATGGAAGCGGTGCTGGTGACGCTGATCGGCAAACCGCTGGAGGAGATAAGGCCCCAAGATTATCTCGAAATGCTGGACGCTATCAACTTCACTCCCAGAGTGGAGTATCTCCAGGCGTAATCCTGCTCACTAGACGCAACCGATGAGGTGATGTTTTTGGAACGATTCGCTTTCATAATCCACCCCCTTGAAATTGAAGATGTCGCCCGCAAGTTTCCCTCAGCGAGACGAATGCCGGCCTCTTGGCTCGAGACTGTGATCAGGCGGTGTCCGCCTATCAAAGCCTCCCACATTACAGGCGTCCGCTCCCTTCAGGGCACAGAGGCCGAGGGGTGGTTCATAGGCTGTTTGCTGACCGCCAAGCAGATGATGGAACTGCCGGAGGAAGAGGTACTGGATAAAATCATCAAGGCGGCAAGAAAGGCCGAGCAGCTTGGGGCAGGGATCGTGGGTCTGGGAGCGTTTACCGCGGTAGTAGGAGATGCAGGGGTGACGGTGGCCGACAACGTCGGCATCGCAGTGACCACCGGCAACAGCTATACTGTAGCCACGGCCCTAGAAGGCATACATTATGCTGCAGGTCTGATGGAAGTATCCGTTGAAAACGCATCGGTAACAGTTCTGGGCGCGACCGGTTCAATCGGCTCAGCCTGTGCCCGGATACTGGCCCGGGATGTGGGTAGTATGACATTAGCTGCCCGTTCGGTGGATAGATTGGAGGCATTAGCCGATAGGATCAAAACGGAAACCGGTCTAGGCCCTCAGGTGACAACGGATTTGGCGGCTGCCTGTCGGGAAGCTGACATTGTTGTGGCAGTTACCAGCGCGACGGGAGCCATAGTGGAGCCGGAATGGCTGAAGCCCGGAGCGATTGTATGTGACGTTGCCAGGCCTCGCAATGTCTCCCGAAGGGTAGCTGAGGCTCGTAGGGATGTCTTGGTTTTCGAAGGCGGGGTAGTTGAGGTTCCCGGAGATGTCGATTTTGGATTGGATTTCGGCTTTCCCGCCAAGACTGCCTATGCCTGTATGGCCGAAACGATGATTTTGGCCCTTGAAGGCCGGTATGAGAATTTCACTCTTGGGCGGGATCTTTCAGTGGAACAGGTAGATGAGATCAGCCGCTTGGCCACCCGGCACGGATTTCGGCTGGCGGGACTCCGCAGTTTCGAGCGAGCTGTCAGCCCCGAGTGGATCCAGCAGGTCAAAGAAAATGCTTCTAAAGCACGCCGGGAAACCATTGCAGGAGGTATCTAGGTTTCTCTCCTGACAAGTGTTCCAGTTCTGTCACGGGTTGACATCCCATAGATGACTGGCTATAATAAAAGCCGCAATATGGGGGGCTGTATATCTATTTCCCGATAGGACCGAAATGAGTGTATGTACCCGGCACAGTGGGGCCGGGTACTATAGTGCAGTTAGCTTAGAACAAGGGGCTATCCCTGGGTGGGAGCCAGGTGATCAGTCGGTATAAAAGTATTGGGCAGCACAAATATTAGGTTTGATTTGGCTGCCCGATGTTCTAAGTTAACACAGACGAGGGAGAGAGCTGTATGGCAGAGAAGGAAGTTCTCCTGACCAAGGAAGGCTTGAGCAGGTTGGAAAGTGAACTGGAACACTTGAAGACCGTCAAGCGGAGGGAAGTTGCAGATAGAATCAAGCAAGCTTTGGCCTTCGGGGATATTTCAGAGAATTCCGAGTACGATGATGCCAAGAATGAACAGGCGTTCATCGAAAGCCGGATTGCAAAGCTGGAAAAGATGCTGAGAAATGCCCGGTTGATCAGCGAAGAAGATATCCAGTCTGGGGTAGTTGGGCTGGGTTCGAGAGTGAAGCTTAGAGATCTGGAATATAACGACGAATTTGAGTACATGATAGTCAGCTCCGCGGAGGCTGATCCTGGAGAGGCTAAGATTTCTGACGAGTCTCCAGTAGGGAAGGCGTTAATGGGCAAAAAGCCAGGAGACATAATAGAAGTGGAAGTGCCTGCCGGTGTTGTTCGGTACCAGATTATCGCTGTTAACGGCAGGCAATAAAAATCTGTTGGCGAAGAAGCTTGGGTAGATCTTTACCTTAGACGGCCCTTCGGGAACGGCGAGTGCTGCGCAGGGAGGGGGAAGGCTGTTGACCATGACGGCGGACGGGACTGTTGAGCCCGTAACAGAACTTAATGATCAAATGCTCATCCGCAGACAAAAGCTGGAGGAATGGCGGGCTGAAGGAGTTGAGCCCTTCGGCCAAAGATATGATAGAACCCACACCGCTGAAGAGATCAAGACCCAGTTTGATACCCTGGAAGGGCAAGAGGTTTCCATCGCAGGCAGGATAGTTGCCAAGAGAGGTCACGGAAAAGCCAGCTTCGCTGACTTACTGGACGGATCGGGCACAATTCAGCTGTTCATCAAAATCAATACCGTAGGTGAGAGAGTCTACAAGCAGTATCAGAGGCTGGACCTGGGCGATATCATCGGCGTCAAGGGCACTGTCTTTCGTACCCGTATGGGCGAGATCAGCGTGGAGATTCAGGAGTTCTCGCTGTTAAGTAAAGCGCTGCGGCCTCTCCCCGAGAAATGGCATGGTCTGAAAGATGTTGACCTGCGCTACCGGATGCGTTATTTAGACCTGATCGCCAATCCCGAGGTAAGACAGTTGTTTATCACCCGGAGCAAAATCATTCAAGGGATCAGGGAGTTCTTGCTGGCTCGTGGTTACCTGGAAGTGGAGACCCCGATGCTCAATGTCATTCCGGGAGGTGCCAATGCCCGGCCCTTCATCACCCATCACAACGCTCTCGATATGGATCTCTACATGCGGATCGCTCCTGAGCTGTATCTGAAGAGACTGCTGGTCGGAGGTTTTGAGAAGGTTTTCGAGATCGGCAAAAACTTCCGCAATGAAGGGATCTCAACGAAGCACAACCCGGAATACACCATGGTGGAGCTGTACGAGGCCTACGGTGATGCCAACACTATGATGGCTTTGACTGAGGAATTGTTTGCCCATCTGGCTGTGCTGATAAAAGGAACAACGAAGGTAGAGTTCCAAGGGCAGGTTATTGACCTTGCTCCCCCATGGCCCCGGATGCCTATGCTGGAGGCCATAAAGAAGTACGCCGGTGTGGATCTTGAGGGAGTCAGCGATGAAGAAGCGGTCAAGCTGGCCAAAGACAAAGGCTTGGAGCTCCCTCCTGGAGCAGGCAGGGCTCAGGTGATCAATGAGCTGTTCGATGAGCTTGTTGAGCCGCACCTATTGGGGCCGATCTTTATTACAGAGCACCCGGTGGAGATCTCTCCGCTGGCTAAGCGCAAGCCGGATAATCCCGCAGTGACCGACCGGTTTGAACCGTATATTGTCGGGTGGGAAATGGCCAATGGATTCAGTGAGCTCAATGATCCGATTGATCAGAAGGAGCGCTTTATCCGGCAGATGGAGCAGCGAAAGGCCGGCGATGACGAGGCCCACATGATGGATGAAGACTATATCGTGGCACTAGAGCACGGCATGCCGCCTGCCGGAGGGCTGGGGATCGGTATCGATCGGCTGGTTATGCTGCTGACCGATTCGCCGTCTATCCGCGACGTAATACTGTTCCCGCATATGCGGCCCCGAAGTGACTAGCTTTGCAGGGGTTGACAATGACCGGCAGGGCATGGTATTATCAAGCCGCTGCGGGGAGCGGCAACAGATTCGTAACAAAAGGTAAGCTGAGGGAAGAGCACCGCCGGGGCTGCAGGCGGTGCCGCAGGGTCCCTGCGGGTCGGTGGGACCC
>DUMM01000049.1 GCA_012839845.1 Bacillota bacterium
CCCTTTTGCCGCAGCTAAGGCTGCGGCGACACGCAGGGGACTCGTGGTGCTGGGAGGTAGAGCAATGCTGGTAGTAGGGCTAACGGGAGGGATCGCCAGCGGAAAAAGTACTGTCGCCAGTTTCCTCAAAGAACTGGGCTTTCTCGTTCTAGATGCCGATCAGTATGCTAGAGAGGCAGTTAGGCGCGGCACTCCCGGATGGCAAGAGGTAATGGAAGTCTTCGGACCGGAGTATTTTTATCCCAACGGAGAGCTCAATCGCAAGAAACTGGGTCAGTTGGTCTTTCGAGATCGTGATGCCAGGCAAAAGCTCAACGCAATTGTCCATCCCAAGGTTATTGCCATGATCGAGGAAGGTATTGAAGGGGCAAGAAAGCAGGGAGAACCGCTGGTCTTTGTGGATGTACCGTTGCTTTACGAAACAGGTTTGGAAAAGCGTATGGACACTGTAATTGTCGTGGCGGTGGACTATGAGACCCAGCTTCAGCGGCTCCAGGAGCGGGATAACCTCTCCCGGGAAGAGGCAGAGTGCAGGGTAGCTTCCCAAATGCCTTTGGCTCTAAAAGCGCAGCAGGCAGAGTACGTCGTTGATAACTCCGGCTCTATCGAGGAGACCCGCTTGCAGGTAAAGAAAATAGTAGACGACCTGTTGCTAAGGAGTAGGTTAACCATGGATAAGAGCACTGGAGAGCAGTCTTCGCTGAAGTACCGGAAAGAAAAAATAGCTGGTCGGAGATGGCGAGTGGCGCTGATTGCCCACGATGAGAAAAAGCCGGCAATGCTCAAGCTGGCTGCTAGATTTAAAGACATTCTCAGTCGCTTTGACCTGGTGGCTACAGGTACGACAGGTAGAATCTTGAAAGAAGAGGTTGGGCTTGAGATAAGGCGCATGCAGTCCGGCCCCTACGGCGGTGATCAGCAGATCGGGGCCATGGTAGCCGATGACGAGATTGATTTGGTGATCTTCCTGCGGGATCCATTGACAGCCCAGCCCCACGAGCCTGATATTTCAGCCCTCTTGCGGGTTTGTGATGTGCACAACGTGCCGCTGGCTACCAATGAGGCTACGGCAGCCATGCTGCTTTTGGCTTTCGCAGAGCTGGACAAAGCGAATTACTGGTCGCAGCAGTGTTGAGGGGGCCGTTGTTTCTTTGCGTGGGAGAAGGAGTCTTTTTTCTATAATTTTCATAATGAGTGCGGCTGTGCTGCTGCTCAACTGGACGGCGGTTTTGCGCTGGTTCTATCCCATAAGGTACGTTGAGGAGATATCGGTACATGCGGAGGCAACGTCCCTGGACCCTTACCTGATAGCCGCGCTGATTAGAGTCGAGAGCAACTTCCGCCACGATGTCCGCTCTCCTAAGGGAGCTACTGGACTGATGCAGCTGATGCCGGAGACGGCCAGGTGGATAGCAGAGCAGCTGCAGATGGATTTTAGGGAAGCAGACCTCTTGGATCCGGATATCAACATCCGCTTGGGCACTTGGTATCTGACCATGCTGCAAAAGGAATTCGGCAATAATCTGATCGTCGCCTTGGCCGCGTATAACGGCGGCAGAGGCAATGTGTCCAGGTGGTTGGCAGAAGGTCAGTGGAATGGAGAGCTGCGGGAGCTGCGAAATATACCGTTCTTGGAAACCCGCCTTTACGTGCAGCGGGTGTTGGCAGTATATGACTGGTATGTTCGCATCTACCACGGCATGTGGCCGCCCATGAGCACAGAACTCCCGGTACTGCCGGAGATCGGTCGCCAGGTGGAGGCGTGGTGGCACCGGGCCAGACAGGTACTGGACCGCTGGCAGCCGACGCCCGCGCCCGACAGCTAGCAGCATGATTATACACATGTTATGCATAATATCCAACTTCGGGCAGGAGCACTCTTGGTGTTCTGGATATTGTATACACGGATAAATCGAGGCTTGATCGGCTTTCTTAGTCAGTTTTTCAGGGGCTGTCAGCCTAAGGGGTTATACCCCTTTGTTTTTTTATGCCTAACAGGAAGGATTTTTGTCCATTGCTGCGAAGTATGATATCATGTTGTGCACCAACAGGGTTCACCATCGAGGCTTGACTGCCGCGGGCTTAAAGAGGAAGAAAGGCGATGTCCGACAGGATACGAACAAAGAAAGAGAAGATATTGAATATAGCCCGTCAGGACCCTTTTCTCAAGGTTGAAGAAATTGCTGCTAAGGTAGATACCACTCCCCGTTATGTTCGGACCATACTCTCTGAAGCGGGTGTTTCCCTAATGCAGCTGCGGCGCAGCTATGCCCGAAGGATGGAGGAGCGTTTGGGAATCGATGCAGGTGTCCGAGCAAACAGGCAGGAAGGGTTTGCAGTGCGCAGCGGAAGGGGCCTCGATGTCAATGAGATCAGGGTCTGCAAAGTCAAACACCCGGAATGGGCTAAACGGCTGCGGGTTCCCGATGGAGAACCGCTGCTGATGGTGACTCGAGTGCAGGTAATGGACGGAGAACCGGTTTTTCTCAGCCAAGTGGTGACCACCGGTGAGGTCAGTCTGTCTGAGGAAAGCCTACATAAGGGCGGTCCCCTGCGGGAGCTTTTGGGGCTAACGCAGCCGGAAGCTACTGAGTTTCAGGAGCGAAGCCTGGAGGTAGAACCAGCAGATTCAGATACAGCCACCCATCTAGGGATAGCGCAGGGTGAACCGGTTCTGCGTTCCGGTCGGCTGATTGTCACCCAGGGCCAGCCGGTGGGGTTGGAGTTCACCATATTCCCGGCCTACGCAGTGCGGCTCCTGCTGGTGGGGGAAGGAAGTAATGAGTTTCAGATAGTAGAGAAAATAGGTTAAGACGGTAAATTTTAACTTGCGGGCAAACAGACATCAGTTTGCAGTGACTGCTGTTAATGCCCGACAAGTTGAAATAACCCTAAGGAAGAAAGCCAGAAAGGAGGACGGCGTGCCTTAGCGAAGATAACAGGGTAAGGTCATCGCGGAGTCGAGTATTGGCGCAGCGAAAGGGGAAACTAGTAAACCTTTAGGAGGGTGAGACGAGAGTATGCGGCGACAAGCAGTACTTGTGTTAGCTCTTGTGTTGGCATTGGCTTTGATGGGCAGCGTCGCTGCCGCTGAGCAGATGCCGAAATACGGCGGAATCTGGAAGGACGCTTTGGGTGCTAATCCGCCCCACCTGGACCCGGTGTTTGCCACCGATACCACCTCTGCTGAGGTTGGCTACCAGATTTTCGAAACACTGGTAGGGCTGGATGCTGAGGGCAATGTAGTTCCCTTGCTGGCTGAGTCTTGGGAAGTACATGACGGTGGAACAAGGTTCATTTTTCACCTGCGGAAAGGCGTACATTTCCACGCCACCACTGAAGGCGGCACTCCGACAGCCAACGGCGGTCGGGAAGTCACGGCCCATGACTGGGTATGGACCTTCAACTATATCTGCAGCCCAGAAACCAATTCTCCTCGGGCATACTTCGTAGACATGATTAAGGGCTATGACGAGTACCAGTCCGGGGAAGCTGATCGGCTGGCCGGTGTTACCGCCCTTGATGACTACACCCTGCAGATTGAAACCACATATCCATTTGCTCCCTTCATTCAGGTCTTGACCTACAATACCTTCGTGGTGCTTCCTAGGGAAGACGTTGAGAAGTGGGGCACTGAGGAGTTCAACTTCCATCCAGTCGGTACCGGTCCGTTCAAGTTCGAGCAGTGGCTCCAGGATGAGAAGATCGTCCTCTCCCGCAACGAGAACTACTGGATGAAGGACGAGTGGGGCAACCAGCTGCCTTACCTCGATGGCATTGAGTACAGGATCATCGTAGACTATACCATCGAGTACACCGAGTACAAGCTGGGCAATATCTATCAGACCTATGTGGATACTCCTTATTATCAGGAGGCAAAGAGCGGCACTGTCGGTCAGTTCTTTGAGCGTCCACAGATGGGCACTTACTACTACGGCTTCAATGTGGAGATGGAGCCCTTCACCGACAAGCGGGTACGTCAGGCATTCAACTACGCCATTGACCGTGAGACCCTGATCGACATCGTATTGGATGGTCGGGCCACTCCGGCTAAGGGAGTACTGCCTCCAGGGATGTTCGGCTACAACCCAGATCTGGAAGGTTATGACTACGATCCTGCGAAGGCGAAGCAGCTTCTGGCTGAGGCCGGTTATCCTGACGGTTTGGAGGTAACGCTTCAGTACAATACCAATCTGGGCCACAAGCGGTTGGCCGAAGCTCTGCAAGCCCAGTTTGCCCAGATCGGCGTCAAGCTCAACCTCCGGAACGTTGACTGGGGCGTACATCTGGATACCGTCGAGCGGGGCGAGGTACCCTTCTTCCGCATGGGTTGGGTAGTAGACTATCCGGATCCCGACAACTTCCTGTACGTTCTGCTCCACTCCTCTAACATTGGGCCGCAGGGCAACTACTCCAGGTTTAACAACCCGGACTTCGATGCCCTGACCGAAGGTGCCCGGTTGGAGGGTGACCCGGAGGTGCGGAAGCATCTCTATCAGCTGGCTGAGAAGATTGTGGTTGAGGAAGCTCCGTGGCTGTTTATCTACCACTACGTAGATCACAGCTTGGTCAAGGACTTTGTCAGGGGTTACGAACTGCCCGCCTTTGGTCAGTACACCAACAAGTTCACCAAGGTGTGGCTGGACCTGTAAGAACCTGATGAAAGTACAGTAATTGCAAACCAGGGCGGCTTGGCGATGGTGGCAAACCGTTGCCAGGTCGCCTTATATGTGAGTTTAGCGCGTTGGCTTTTCTGTGTGGATGGGAGTGAGAATATGGGACGCTACGTTGTTCGCCGGTTGGTCGGGGCTATCCCTGTTTTTGTAGGAGTTATTGTAGTCGTATTTATCTTGACTACGGTGGTACCGGGGGATCCCGCGCGGATTATGGCGGGGCAGAGGGGAGATCCAGAGACCATTGCGCGAATCAGAAAAGAGATGGGGCTAGATGATCCCCTTCACATACAGATGCTGAACTTCTTTAAGTCAGCGGTGACCTTCAATTTGGGAAGGTCTTACCGGAACAACATGCAGGTAAGTGAGGCGATTTTGTCCAGATTCCCGGCTACTTTCAAGCTGGCCGTGGCAGGAATGGTTATAGCGGTGGTGCTGGGAATGACGTCCGGCATTATATCTGCTGTCAAGCAGTACTCGGTTCTAGACTACACCAGCATGTTTGTTGCCTTGGTGGGTATTTCAGCCCCCTCCTTCTGGATAGGTCTGCTGCTCATCTGGCTCTTCTGCGTAATCCTGCGGTGGGTTCCAGGCACCGGTACTGGCAACGGCGAATTTGTTTATCTGATTCTGCCCGCAGTGACCTTGGGAGTGCGGCCGGCAGCCCTAATTGCCCGGATGACCCGCTCCAGCATGTTGGAGGTAATTCGTCAAGACTATATTCGGACTGCCTGGGCAAAGGGATTAGGAGCAAGAACTGTTATTCTTAAGCATGCTCTAAAAAACGCCATGATTCCTGTAGTGACCATTGTAGGGGTAGAGACGGCTAGCCTGCTCAGCGGTGTGGTATTGATTGAGAGCGTGTTCCAGTGGCCCGGTGTTGGCCGCCTGTTTGTCGACGCTTTGACTTACAGGGATTTCCCCATCATCAGAGGTGAAGTTCTCTTCCTTGCAGGGCTGTTCATCGTCTCCAACTTGCTGGTCGATTTGTCATATGCCATATTTGATCCCCGCATTCGCTATGATTGAGCTAGCCCACGGCGTTTAGCAACTTGTAGACATTGGAGGGATTGTTTTGAGCAAGCACGAGATGGCATTCAGCTCAGCAGTAGCGAAGCAGCCCAGTGCGGCAAAGGAACCCAAAGGCCGCAGCCTGTGGGCTGACGGATGGAGGCGCCTGAGGAAAAATCGGCTGGCTATGCTGGGTTTGTTTATAATTGCCTTCATGACCTTCTTAGCTGTTTTTGCTCCGCTTGTTGCCCCTTACGATCCAATTGAGCAGTTGATCTGGACGAAGGGTAAAGCAGCGAGATTAGCGCCACCCAGCAAAGAGCACTGGTTTGGTACAGACCTTTACGGCCGGGACGTTCTCAGCCGGGTTATTTACGGAACTCGCATTTCACTTACCATTGCCGTAGCAGCTAGTGTCGTGTCTTTGGTGATCGGTGTTACCCTTGGGGCTGTAGCGGGTTACTATGGAGGCAAGATCGATGATTTTATCAGCTGGCTGATCAACGTAATTTATGCATTCCCATTCCTGCTGTTCGTTCTTTCTATCGTAGCCTTTCGACCCGCGAGCCTGACCTTAGTCTATGTAGCTATTGGTTTTGTAAGCTGGCCCTCCATTGCTCGCGTTGTGCGGGGTCAGGTGCTGTCGATTAAGGAAACGGAGTTTGTAGAAGCCGCCAGGGCGGTAGGTGCTAAGGACTTTGGGATAATTTTCCGCCATATCCTGCCCAATGTCATCGCTCCTGTGATCGTGCAAGTTACGCTGGGCATGGGGTCAATGATTATGACCGAAGCTTCGCTGACTTTCTTGGGTTTTGGTACCCAACCCCCAACTCCCAGCTGGGGATATATGATTAACCAAGGCCGAGAGTATCTGCTGTCCGGTCAGTGGTGGTGGTCTGTCTTCCCAGGATTGGCCATTTCTTTGACAGTGCTTGGTTTTAACCTCCTGGGAGATGGCTTGCGGGATGCACTAGACCCGAGACTGAATAAATAGGGCTCCACGTCTATTTGCGATGGGCTTCGGGTCGGGTGGCAGTGAACGGGAAAGTGCCCTGGGGATTTCCCGGATCGGAAAAGGGATATGGAAGTTCTTATTGAATTGTATGAGGATAGCGCATTTGCCCTGGGATCGACGAGCCTGGTCTCGGTTGGCGCATTGTTATCTGCTCGTGGTAATGGAGGAGGCGAGGACCGGTGGCAGAGAGACTGCTTGAAGTTAGGGGTTTGAAGACGTATTTCTACACCGAAGATGGGGTGGTTCCCGCCGTCGACGGAGTAGATTTTGTGCTCAATAAAGGCGAAACGTTAGGTATCGTGGGAGAATCCGGCTGCGGCAAGAGCGTCACTTCGCTGTCTATTATGAGGTTGATTCCGGATCCTCCAGGTAAGATAGTTGATGGCGAGATTATCTTTGAGGGCTCCAATCTGCTGGAGAAGACAGAAGCAGAGATGCGCAACATCAGGGGCAATGATATCTCCATGATCTTTCAGGAGCCTATGACATCGCTGAATCCCGTGTTCACCATAGGCGACCAGATTATGGAAGCAATTATACTCCATCAGCGTTTGACCAAGGCAGCTGCTCGGGAAAGGGCCATCGAGATGTTGCGGCGGGTGGGAATCCCTTCACCGGAAAGGCGTATTGACGAGTATCCCCATCAGCTGTCCGGAGGTATGAGGCAGCGGGTTATGATTGCCATGGCCCTATCCTGCAACCCAAAGCTGCTGATTGCCGATGAGCCGACGACGGCCTTGGATGTTACCATCCAGGCTCAGATACTGGATCTAATGCGGAAGCTGAGGGATGAGTTCGGCACTGCGATTATGCTCATTACCCACGACCTGGGTGTCATTGCAGAGCTGGCAGAGAGGGTAGTAGTAATGTATGCCGGCAAGATTGTGGAGCAGGCGGATGTTAAGCCGCTGTTTGCCAATCCGCTGCATCCTTACACGGTGGGTCTTTTGGGCTCTATTCCCAAGCTGACAGAACAGCAGGACAGGCTGCAGGTGATTGAAGGTGTGGTACCTCATCCTGCCTTTTTGCCCAAAGGCTGTCGGTTCCACCCCCGGTGCAAAGAAGCTCGGGAAATCTGCAAGGTGGAAGAACCGGAACTCATGGAACAGGAGCCTGGCCATCTGGTGGCATGCTGGAAGTACACCGAGTTTCGGCGGCTGAAGGAGGTAGGATGAGATGGGCGCAGCGCCTTTGCTGGAAGTGAAAAACCTGGTCAAGCATTTTCCGATCTATAAAGGCTGGCTTCTTTCAAGACAGGTAGGCAGCGTGAAAGCGGTGGATGGAGTGACTTTTACCATCAACCGCGGCGAGACGTTGGGCTTGGTGGGTGAGTCGGGCTGCGGCAAGTCCACCACCGGTCGGTTGATTCTCCGACTCATCGAACCCACCTCCGGTGAGGTGTGGTTCGAAGGGAACAATGTCTTGAGCCTGGATCGAGAGCAGATGCGGGCTCTGAGGAAAGACATGCAGATCATCTTCCAAGACCCGTATGCCTCCCTCAATCCGCGAATGACTGTAGGGGATATTATCGGTGAGCCTCTGCGGATTCACGGAATTGCCTCTGGGCGTGAGAGGGAAAAACGGGTCAAGGAGCTCTTGGAGGTTGTGGGCTTGTCCAGCTATCATGCCCGGCGTTATCCCCATGAGTTCAGCGGTGGGCAGCGGCAGCGCATTGGGGTTGCTCGGGCTTTGGCTGTTAACCCGAAGCTTATAGTTTGTGATGAGCCGGTTTCGGCACTGGACGTATCCATCCAGGCCCAGGTGATAAACCTCCTGCAAGATCTGCAGGAGCAGTACGGGCTCACTTATCTGTTCATCGCCCATGACCTAAGTGTTGTTAAGCATATATCTGATCGTGTGGCAGTAATGTACTTGGGGAAGATCGTTGAGCTTACCGACAAGAATTCGCTATACCAGAATCCCCTTCATCCCTATACTAAAGCTTTGCTGTCGGCTATTCCGATTCCCGATCCAACTTTGGTGCGGGAAAGGACTCTTTTGGAGGGTGATGTCCCATCGCCCATTAACCCGCCGTCTGGATGTCGGTTCCACACCCGCTGCCCTGTGGCGGAAGAGATCTGCAAACACCAAGAACCGGCCTTTGAAGACGTAGGCGGGGGCCATTATGTGGCATGTCACTTAGTCAAAAAAAGCCAATAGGTGACTGGCAAGATATTAGATCATTGCTAAAGGAGGGAATGGCTGGAGCCCACGGATGCTGTTGGGTGCCGGCCGCGGTGATGAAAGACAAGAAAGCTTTGTCGCGGGTAAGAACACTAAGCAAATACAACTTGAAGGCCAGTTTGGAGACAGGCGGCTGCGGGAATTGCCAGGCAGCGTGCCAGTCGGCCTGCAAGACTTCCTGTACAGTGGGGAACATAGCTTGCGAGAACCAGTAGCAGAAGGATGTCTTTAAGTAAAGAGGGAGGTCTATCCACGAGGAGGTTGTCAAGGCCACTCGTGGATTTTTCTTGGTTTGCTGGAGGATGAAAGATATGATCAGTGTACACAGGTTTGCACAGGGTGGACTCTTTTTCGCCGTTGACGGCGCCAGCGCAGCTATCCATCAGCTTGATGAAGTAACATATGAGCTTCTAGGTCTATGGCTGAAGTTGGCAGAGCAAGCGGAAACGCCCCGCGATGCCGATTATTTCCGACAGTTCTTTGACAGCTGGCGGAGCTGGGATAGTGGGGCAGAGGATGCAACCCGTCTTCTCTGGTGGCAGGCCCATCAGCCGCTGGTTGCCCGCTACGGCCTGGATGAGGTCAAGGAAGCCGGCAGAGAACTCCTGGAGCTAGTAGACCAGGAACTGCTCTTTGCCGATGACAGCTATCTAGACGGACTGGCCGGACAGGAAGTTGGGTCTTTGAGCCTCAAGGCCATCTGCCTAAATGTCTCGCACGACTGCGATCTCAGGTGCCGCTACTGCTTTGCCGGTACCGGAGCCTTTGGCGGTGAGCGGCTCAACATGTCAGTGGACACTGCCCGCCGCGCTATCGATTTCTTGCTGGAAAACAGCGCCGGCCGGAAACGGGTGGAGGTGGACTTTTTCGGGGGAGAACCGCTGCTTAACCTGCCGGTGGTAAAAGAGACCGTTGCCTATGGAGAGGAACGGGCCGCTGATCAAGGAAAAGAGATACGCTTTACTTTGACAACCAATGGGATGCTGTTGGATGATGACACAGCGGCGTATCTCAATGAGAAGATGTTCAACCTAGTCCTCAGCCTTGACGGCCGCCGAGAGGTAAACGACCGGATGCGGGTAAGCCCAAACGGTGTGTCTGTTTACGACGCTGTGCTGCCCCGATTTAGGCGGCTTGCGCAGATCCGGGGAGACCGGCAGTATTACGTCCGGGGCACCTACACCGCCTACAATAAGGATTTTTTTGCTGATGTCCGGCATCTGGTGGAGGCGGGATTTGACCGGGTGTCAGTGGAACCGGTAGTAGCTGATTCGCGGCACCGGTATGCTCTCAGGCATGAGGATTTACCGGAGCTTTTTCGGCAGTACGAACTGCTGGCCGATTACTTCTGCGAGCTGTATCCAACCCGCCAGAGATTTGAGTTTTACCATTTCAACCTCTCCCTTCTGCACGGCCAGTGCTTAGCCAAGCGGCTGACCGGCTGCGGAGCAGGTGGGGAGTACTTGGCTGTTACCCCCAACGGAGACATCTATCCATGTCATCAGTTTGTGGGGCGGGAGGACTACAGACTTGGCAATCTCGCAGAAGAGTCTCTGGACGAGAATCTCCGCAGCACATTCAGAAAGGCCCACGTACTGGCAAAAGAGGATTGTCGGGGTTGCTGGGCTAGGTTTTTCTGCAGCGGAGGATGTCACGCCAATGCGGTAAACGCCAATGGAGACATTTTGAGGCCTGACCGTTTTAGCTGCAAGCTGCTGCAAAAACGCCTGGAATGCAGTATCTATATCCAAGCCCGGCTCACGGCGGAACAGGAGGAGGTCGCCGACATAGAAGAAGCCCTTTGAGGGATCCTCAAAGGGCTTCTTGGTGTGCCCAGCATGTCTGCTGAGCCGATGGGTTGAAAGAAACCCTGTCGCCTAACTAGCGGGAAGACAATCCGTAGGCAAGGGCGTCACTGGTAACGGTGGGGTC
>DUMM01000050.1 GCA_012839845.1 Bacillota bacterium
AAAAACAAGATCTGCTGCAGCATCTCCAGGTTTCTGTCCGAGTAAAGCCGATACCCGGATTCGGTGACCTCATCGGGGACCAGGAGGCCAATTTGGTCGTAGTAGTGGAGTGTGCGCACACTGATGCCCACCAGGTCAGCTATTTCCTTGACTTTCATTGCCATGGGGACCACCCGCCTTTCATCTAGTACTATAAGCTATTACGCAACGTTAGAGTCAAGTAATGATGGCTTGGTCAGAGGAGGTTCATTCTTGCCGTCGAACCATTTAGTAGAATCTGATAAGCACCTCCGGCCCCAGTGGAGGATCACTAAGTGGGAGGAATTCTATCATGCCGAAAATCACTTTTATGGGGGCGGGAAGCACCGTCTTTGCAAAGAATGTTCTGGGAGACGTGATGCTGACGCCCGCACTTAGAGGGTCCCACATAGCTCTCTACGATATTGACCTGCAGCGGCTTAAAGATTCGGAGAACATGCTGAACAACATCAATGCCAACTACGGCGGCCATGCTGTAATCAAAGCCTATACCGACCGAAAGGAGGCCCTGCGGGGTGCCGATTATGTAGTCAATGCCATTCAAGTCGGGGGCTATGAGCCCTGTACCGTTATCGACTTCGAAGTGCCCAAGAAGTACGGCCTGCGGCAGACTATCGGCGATACCCTCGGCATCGGGGGGATCTTTCGGGCCCTGCGCACCATCCCTGTCCTTCAGGATTTTGCCCGGGATATGGAGGAGGTCTGCCCCGATGCCTGGTTCCTGAACTACACCAATCCCATGGCGATCCTCACCGGCTTCATGCTGAGGGCAACGCCCATTAAGACAGTTGGTCTGTGCCACAGCGTGCAGGTGTGTGCCCGCCAGCTGCTGGAGGGTGTGGGCATGCCGACAGACAATGTGCAGTGGAAGATCGCTGGTATTAACCACATGGCTTGGCTTCTAGAAATCACCCGGGACGGGGAAGACTTGTATCCCGAGATTAAGCGCCGGTCGAAGGAACAGGGACCGCCGGCTTGGGACAGAGTGAGGCACGAGATCATGCACCGGTTTGGTTACTATGTAACCGAGTCCAGCGAACACAATGCTGAGTATATGCCTTATTTCATAAAGAGCCAATATCCTGAGCTGATCGAGAAGTACAATATTCCTCTAGATGAATATCCCCGCCGCTGTGTTGCTCAGATCAAAGCGTGGGAGAAGATGCGGGACGATTTGGTTAACAACAAGGATATCACCCATCAGCGCACCGAGGAGTACGCCTCTTACATCATCGAAGCCATGGAGACCAACAAGCCGTTCAAGATCGGCGGCAATGTGCTCAACAATGGGCTGATTACTAATTTGCCCAAGGAAGCATGTGTTGAAGTGCCGTGCTTGGTTGACGCCAGCGGTGTGTCTCCCTGCTACGTAGGGGAGCTTCCTCCCCAATTGGCAGCGTTGAATATGACCAACATCAATGTCCAGCTGCTGACCATTGAGGCGGCATTGACCCGCAAGAAAGAGCATATTTACCATGCCGCCCTACTGGACCCTCATACCAGCAGTGAGCTGACCATCGATCAGATTGTGGCCCTTTGCGATGATTTGATTGAAGCCCACGGCGACTGGCTGCCCAAGTTCAATTAGTAAAGGTGAGCGGCGGGCAGGAAGTACTGCTAGATAGTTAACAGCCAAATGCCAAAGACCCGGTTTCCCGGGTCTTTGCATTTTTTGATCAGAAGTTGCGCGGTTTTTCCTCTCCTAGAATATGCCAGTTTCCCGGAGAGCATCTCTTACAGCTTCCTTGAGCAGAGATCTCTCCCTGCTCAGCTGGATGCCGACCTGCGTCCCTTCTGTTCCCACTTTTAGGCCGGCGATATCGCTGGACCTGCCCTGTGTCCGCCCGGTAAAGATCTTTTCACCGGAACTGGTGTCGATGACAGTGTAGTTGAGGTCAACTGTCAGGTACTGTCTGAGCCGAATTTCTGACTTGTCGGTTCCTACTGTAATTGACGTAGAATGCCTCGGACTTTCTCCCTTCTCGATGGATATCACTGCCAGATATTCAATAGCCAGGTCTTCTCTCAACCTGGTGAGGTTTTCCCGGTTCTCTAAGGCGGCAGCAGTTTCGCCATCTGCCGTCCCTCCCAGATGGGTCCATACGGCTTGGGAGCCTATGATTTTCACCTTTGGCAGTTTGGCCTGGACATAGGCTGTGACCAACGGTTCCACATCCGGCATATCGGTGACAATCACTAAGCCCAAAGTCTCCATGCCCAATTTAGCCATCTGGCTGGGCTGCGGCTGGCAGCCAAGGGAACCAGCCAAAAGTATCAGCAGTAAGAATGCGGCCGTCTGCTTCATAAGAAAACCCCTCCAGTCTGGTTGGGATTTCGGCGGCGGGGGGTGATAACCTCTTTTTTCGGCTGCTGCCAACTTGTGGAAGGAAAGGGGCAAACTGTTTGTTACAGTGTACTGACAAACTGCCGGGTGGGCAGGATTTTAATTTAGCCGCTAGAAAAAAGAAGATGGTGCAGCATGGAATCCTGGATACACAGGCATCGGCCCGGTAAATTAGAGCTTACCAGTGCTTGAGGGAATGGGCGGCAGTTAGACAGCCAATCTATCTACTGGAGGTTGAGATGGATGACTGATAGCCAGGTGGTTCAGCTAATAGCCAGTACCCGCCAAGAGCTTCTTAAACGGGCAGGAGAAGCAAATAAGCTGCATGTGTTGTTCGGGTTTGATGCTTTCATCGACCAGGTCTCCGATCTTGTAGATAAGCGTCTGGACTTCGAAAGTTTTACTAGGGTGGAAACCATTCGAGGTTTCGGCCAGAAGATCATGGATGCTGCAGGTCTCAGTACCAGCCTTGAGCACGTACCCCGTTATGTCAAGATAGGGGGGAGTGCCGTAAGTACGGGATTGGCTATGGGCAGATTGGGCTGCAAATTTACATACATTGGCTGCATCGGTTACCCTGCGGTAAATCCTGTATTTGAAGACTTCGCCGCATCAGCAGCTGCTTACTATAACATTGCTAATCCCGGGCAGACTTTGGCGTTGGAGTTTCAAGACGGAAAGATTATGTTGTGCAATACTTCTCCGCTGAAGGAGATTACCTGGGATAGAATTGTGTCTGAAGTAGGAAAAGATAAGCTAAAGGAACTGATCCAGCACAGTCGGCTGGTTGCTACCATTAACTGGACCATGATTCCAGAGATGAATAATATCTGGAAGAAGCTTCAGAGCGAGATCTTACCTGAGATCACCTTTGATGACGGTGAACTCCGCTTGTTTTTTATGGACCCAATTGACCCAGAAAAGCGGACTGGCGAGGACTGGCGGGAAGCAATGGAAATCTTCGCCCGCTTTTCTTCCCATTACCGGACCATACTGAGCATTAACCGCAAAGAAGCTACCGAGGTGGCCAAAGCTTATGGAATCAAGTTTTCTGTGCCCCTCAATGATGTCGGCCTAAGGGATCTTACAGAAGCTATCGCGGATGCCATGGACCTTTACGGAGTAGTAGTCCACCCAGTTGATGGTGCAGGGGCTGTCATCGATGGAGAATACTACTACGCTCCGGGACCGTATACCAGCAAGCCCCTCTTGACTACCAGCGGAGGAGATAATTTCAACGGGGGCTTTTGCCTGGGCCTGCTTCTGGGGCTGGCGCCGCAGCAGGCTTTAGTTGTCGGCGCAGCTACTTCCGGCTATTTCGTCCGCACTGGACGCAGTCCATCATGGGACCAGCTGGTCAGCTTCCTCGCTTGCTGGGAACGACATGCAGGCGAGGATTTTAGCGATTATGAGTGATTTGATTGGTTGACCGGTGTATTCTCCTGTAAGCTTGTTGTGTCAGACAGCAGGCTATTTGGCCCTACGCAGTTCGAAAACTGATTCCATCGGCTTCGGCAAGCTGATTTAGGAGAGTGAACTTGTTTTGGTATTGCAAATGGTCTTTGGGTTATTAGGCGGGCTGGGTTTGTTCCTTTATGGGATGCACGAAATGGGCGATGGTCTTCAGAAAGCAGCCGGCAGCAGGATGCGCCGCTGGCTGGAGGTGCTGACCAGCAACCAGCTCCTAGGGGTGCTCTTGGGAACAGTGATCACATCCATCATTCAAAGCAGCAGTGCTACTACGGTGATGGTCGTGGGCTTTGTCAATGCCGGGCTGATGAACCTACCCCAGGCCATAGGCGTAATCATGGGCGCCAACATTGGAACCACTATAACGGCTCAATTGATCGCCTTTGACCTAGGCGAATATGCCTGGATTTTTATCGCCATAGGCGCCCTTCTTTCCTTGTTCGGCAGAAGAAAGATGCACCGCTATTGGGGGCAAATCCTGCTGGGATTTGGCCTTCTGTTTGTCGGCATTGAGACCATGACAGGAGCCATGAAGCCCCTGCGGGAAAGTCCAGTTTTTGCCGACCTGATGCTGACGCTGTCGGAAAAGTGGTATTACGGACTGTTGGTTGGTGCAGGGGTAACGGCTGTAGTACAGAGCAGCTCTGCCACCACAGGTATACTGCAGGGATTGGCTAAGGATGGCCTGATTCCCTTAGAGCTGGCTTTACCGGTGCTGTTTGGGAATAACATCGGTACCACAGTGACCGCGATGCTTTCCAGCATCGGCACATCGGTCAACGCCCGGCGGGCGGCAATGTCCCACCTGCTTTTCAACGTCATCGGCACTTTGATTTTCCTCCCCATACTGCCTTTGTTTACCCACGCAGTCAGGCTCACATCATCATCTATCACCAGGCAGATTGCTAATGCCCATACTGTCTTTAATGTAGCTAACACCCTCATTTTGCTGCCGCTGTCTGGCTTATTGGCGTATACCGTAACGAAACTGATACCGGACGATCCCCGGGAGAAAAAGCTGTCGCTGCAGCTGGACACCCGCTTGTTGGCTACTCCCGAAGCCGCTTTGCAGCAGGCTTTCAATGAAGTTATGCACATGGGCGATATTACCTTGGAGATGCTCAGCATAGCGAGGGAGAATATCACCAATCCGGATGAAGAGGCTTTAAACCGCATTGCCGTCTTGGAAGATGCCGTTGACAAATACGAGGAGGGCATCACCCACTACTTGGTTGAGCTTTCCAAAATGTCCTTGTCCGACAGTCAGTCAGAGCGCCAGCGCCAGTTGTACAATCTCATCAACGATATAGAGCGGGTGGGCGATCACGGTACCAACATCGGTGAGCTTTTGGAACACAAGGCAGTGAGTCAGATTATGTTCAGCGAAGCAGCTAATAAGGAACTGCTGGAGTTCTTTGACTATACTATAGAAACCTTGCATCTGGCACTGCGGGCGTGGCGGGAGGATGAGGCCAAGTACGCCCTGGCCATTAAGGACAGAGAGGCCCACATCGACGAGCAGGAGGAGGAAATGCGGCGCCGGCATATTGATCGGCTGAATCAGAACCTCTGTTCACCGGTGTCGGGTATAGTGTATTTGGATATTATCTCTAACCTGGAGAGAATTGGCGATCATGCTGCCAATATCGGAGAATATTACCTCGGCATGCAGATGAACTGACATGGGACTCCAGGGCTTGTTGCCGAAAACCAGTAGGGATAATAGTATAGAAAGAGAAGTTGTTAGTGCCGCAAGAAAGGCTCATAAAGCTTCCCAAGCAGCGGAGGCGAAGAAGGAGGGTGGGGGCGATCTAGTCCGCAGTATCAAGCCGCGGCTTTATCGCTAAGCAAAATGGCTAGGACACTGGTTGCTGAAAAACTCCGCTTTGATTACTCACCGGCATTATCGTTTATTGGAGAGCACGAACTGGCGTATATAGAGAAACAGGTGCAGGAAGCCCACAGGCTGCTGCACAGCGGTAAAGGCCCAGGCAGCGATTATTTGGGCTGGCTGGAGCTGCCTGCCAATTACGATCGAGAGGAATTTGCTAGGATTAAGGACACCGCCGCGGAGATACGGGCCTCTGCCGACGCGTTTGTGGTCATCGGTATCGGCGGGTCTTACCTTGGGGCCCGAGCGGCTATCGAGATGCTGACACCGCCTTTCAGCGGGACAGATGTGCCCGTCTATTTCGTAGGCCACAACCTGAGCGGTACTTATATTGCCGATTTGCTGTCTTTGCTGGATGAAAAGGAAGTCTATATAAACGTCATTTCCAAATCAGGTACAACTACCGAGCCGGCTGTAGCCTTTCGGATTTTGCGCTCCTTTATGGAAAGGAAGTACGGCAGGCACGGGGCTAGAAAGAGAATTATCGCTACAACCGACCGCAGTCGAGGTGCCCTCAAACAGCTGGCTGATGCTGAGGGCTACCGGACCTTTGTCATTCCCGATGATGTGGGCGGCCGGTACTCGGTACTAACGCCGGTGGGTCTTCTGCCCATGGCGGCTGCTGGTCTGGATATTGGCGCTGTGATGGCTGGAGCGGAGGTTGCTATGCACGAGTACGCCTCTCCAGACCTGAGTGCTAACGCCAGCTATCAGTATGCAGCAGTGCGCAACTGCCTGCACCGCAAGGGAAAGCTGGTCGAGATCTT
>DUMM01000051.1 GCA_012839845.1 Bacillota bacterium
CGAGGAAACCGATCCCAAGGCGCACGGCATCCCCACGATTGATACCCGCCACACGGAGGCTGTCGGTTGTCGCCCAGTTGAGGGCGAGGATAAAGAGAACCCCTACTAAGCCGCCTACAAGCCAGCCGTTCCGCTGGGTAGTCCTAGCCGCAAGATAGCCTCCGGCTGCCATACTCAAGTGAGAGAACACTTGAAATAGACCGGACCGGGCTAAGTCCCAACCGCCGATCAGCTGTACAAGAGATACCAGCACGGCTCCGCATATGGTAAGAGCTGCACTGCACGCAAGTCCCCGCACAACAGCCCAGAGATAAGTTCCGACTGTGGCTGAAGGAACCATTTCGCTGTTTGCGATGCCCACACGTCTGGCCATTCCTCTCCCCCCAAAAGCTGGACTAAAGAGGAAAAACTCTCCTGTGACATGTCTATGCCCAAAGAGAAAAGGGTATGAACTGCTCTGCCAAAAATCAAGAGGTCCTCCCCAATCACGCTGGGAAGGACCTGGAAGTTGCGGTGTTATACTCAGCCCATTTTGCGCCTATCCTTTATGCATTTTCCTTCTGGGCTTCAGCAATCACCTGTTCGGCAATGTTAGCCGGAACCTCTTCATAGTGGTCAAAGGTCATCTTGAAGGAGCCTCTGCCTTGTGTGATTGAGCGCAAGTCGGTCGCATAGCGGAACAGCTCGGCTTGCGGTACCAGAGCCCGGATAATCTGATAGCCGTTTTCAGGATCCATGCCGAGAATGCGGCCCCGCTTCTTGTTCAGGTCACCGATAATGTCCCCCATGTAGGCCTCGGGAACTTTAACCTCCACACTCATGATGGGCTCCAACAAGATAGGCGAAGCCTGCATAAAGCCTTTCTTGAAGGCCATGGAAGCAGCGATCTTAAAGGCCATTTCCGATGAGTCGACGCTGTGGTAGGAACCATCGTAAAGCGTGACCTTTACGTCCACCACTGGATAGCCTGCCAGCACTCCCTCGCTCATGGTTTCCTGAACGCCCTTCTCCACCGCTGGGATAAACTGGCGGGGTACAGCGCCGCCGAAAATCTCATCAACGAATTCAAAGCCCCCTCCGGGAGGCAGCGGTTCCATCCGGATAAGGACATGACCGTACTGGCCCCGTCCGCCGGTCTGCTTCTTGTGCTTGTACTCCACGTCTGCCTTGCCCTTAATGGTCTCTTTATACGGAACCTTAGGCACAGTCAGCTCTACGCCGACTCCAAACTTGCTGGCCAGTCGGCTGGCAATGATCTCCAAATGCATATCGCCTATACCGGAAACCACCGTCTGACCGGTCTCTGTCACTCGGGTGACGGTAAAGGTCGGATCTTCTTCCTGCAGTCTAGCCAGACCGCTGGCGATCTTGTCCTCATCCCCTTTAGCTTTGGGATGAATGGCCATCATCAAGGTCGGCTCGGGGAATTGAATTGAGGGCAGAACTATGGGAGCATTCTTGACGCAAAGGGTATCGCCGGTCAGGGTACCCTGGAGTTTGGCGACGGCTGCCAAATCGCCGGCAGTAACGGAATCAACGGGTATCTGTTCCTTGCCCCGAATGAGGAACACTTGACCGATCCGCTCATCTATCTGCCGGGTAGCGTTGTAGACCTGAGAATCGGATTTCAGCACCCCAGAATACACCCGGAACAAGGTGAGGCGTCCCACATAAGGGTCTGCCATGGTCTTAAATACCAGCGCTGACAGACTCTCATCGGCTGACTGCTTCCTAACTGCCTCCTCATCACTGCCGGGAACAACGCCCTTTACTTCCCCAGTCTCGTTTGGTGCAGGCAGGCAGTGTATGCAGTAATCCAGGAAAGCATCTACACCGGCTCCTAAAAGGGATGAACCGCAGAGTACTGGGATGATCTGACGGGTCTTAGTTCCCTCCCCTAAAGCCTTCTCCAGCTCCTCCTGGCTCAGAGGCTCGCCTTCCAGATATTTCATGGCCAGCTCATCGTCGGTAACTGCGGCTGCCTCAATCAGGGCTTCACGATAGCTTTCAACATCAGCCTGAAGCTCGTCGGGGATATCGACCTCTTCTACCTTCCCATTGCTGTAGATAAACCCCTTCATCTTGACTAGGTCGACGATGCCCTTGAATCCTTCAGCCTGACCGATGGGCAGCTGAATCGGTATCACCTGCTGGCCGTACATCTCACGGAGTCTGGCCAATACCTTGAAGAAGTCGGCATTTTCCCGATCCATTTTATTGATAAACACCATCCGGGGAAGATCCCGCTCGTCCGCATATCCCCAGACCTTTTCAGTGCCGACCTCCACTCCGTTGGTCGCACAGACAACGATCACCGCCCCGTCGGCAACCCTCAGCGAACCGATGACCTCACCGACGAAATCAAAATAGCCGGGAGTATCTAGGATGTTAATCTTATACCCTTTCCATTCAATAGGGGCAACAGAGGTGGTAATGGAGATCTTCCGCTTTACCTCCTCTGGATCGTAATCAAGAATGCTGGTGCCTTGGTCTACACTTCCCAGGCGCTTCGTTGCTCCTGCTTGAAAGAGCAGAGCTTCCGCTAAACTGGTCTTGCCTGCCCCGCCGTGAGCGACAAGGGCGACATTGCGCAGCTTATCAGTGGTATACTGCTTCAACCGTCATCTCCTCCTCAAACGTACTCCCAACAATCCGAGACAAAACCTGGCTAAAGCTCCGTCTAGACATGAAAAACGGACTCTCTTACGCTTCGTCGCAGAAAATCCTTTTTCCTGCCTGATTTCCACCACTTTTTCATAGTCATTCCCATTCTAATCCTGATTTACCGCATTAACTGGAGAATCTCATACTATGGATGTCTAGGGAAAGCTAGGCGTGGGGGAAAACATGCGCCGGGTCAATCAGTTCCCGGTATTTGGCAACTACCTCTTGAAAATCCTCCCAGACATCCTTTTTCAGCTGGGGGCGGTGAAACAGTGCTGCTGGATGGTAAGTGGGCATGAACCATATACCGCCCTTCTGAAACCAGCGGCCCCTCAGCTTGGTAATTCCCTCATCGGTCTGCAGAACGGTCTGGGCAGCACAGCTCCCCAATAGTACCATTATCTTGGGTTGAAGGAAATGCACCTGCATCCGCAGGTTCGGCAAACAGGCCGCAATTTCCTCCGGTTTAGGAGTGCGGTTTCCCGGCGGCCGGCATTTCACCACGTTTAGAATAAAGACGTGCTCGAACCGCTGAAATCCGCAGGCTCCCAAGATCTGGTCCAGCAGCTGGCCGGCGCGACCGACAAAGGGTCTACCCAGCCGATCCTCATCTGCCCCCGGACCTTCTCCGCAGAGCACCAGTCTTGCCTCGGGATTGCCTTCGCCGAAAACAACTTGAGTGCATCCACTCCTCAGAGAACAGCGCTGACAGGATTTCACCACTTCAGCAAGCCCTTTCAGGTCAGCTGCTCCTTTGAGCCTTTGCAGATAATCATCCATCTAGACCACCGCAAGCTTCATCAGATTGAGATGTTAAAGAAGGTTTCGAAAAGGCCGCCATCGATTCCTGCCTGCGGTTCATTTCCTCGGCCGTAGTCCTCTACCCACACTATCTTACTCGCAGGCAGTGCGAAACTTGTCTAGCAACGCAGCAAGGCAAACGAGCCGGTTGAGGAAACCGGCTCATTTGTCCTTAAAGGCGGGAACTTATTGAGAGGGAATGACGAGTTTTTGGCCGATCGAGAGATGGGGCCCGGTGAGGTGATTCATGTCCATCAGTTCCTCGACTGTCACCCCGTACTTCTGGGCAACAGCCCAGAGGGAATCTCCTGTTTTCACAGTATAAGTCTTCGGATTAGGCGCCTTGCCCGGAATCCTCAGCTTGTCTCCAATCCAAATTCGGTGGGGATCAAGCCCGGGATTCACCGCTAGAAGCGAGTCGACGGTTACTCCGTACTGCTTGGCAATGGATGAAAGGGTTTCCCCTGTCCTGACGGTGTGCCATATTCGCCGGTGGGAAGCGGGTCTCCTCGGGTTTTTCAAATTCATCCACTGATCAACCATTACTTCGCCGTGTTGGTTGAATGCGATAAATTCAAAATCACCATCCGGCAGGTCTTTCTTTGGTAAAGTCACCATATCCCACGGGTGAGTTAGGATCATAGTCACCACATCATCTTTTCTGGGGCTCCGCATTCCCACCTTCACCAGCACGCTGCCGGCATTGATGTTTATCTGGCTGATCTCTACATCATAACCGCCAGAGGTGCCTCCCAGGTAAGCTACAACCGCAGCTTCCCGTTTGAAATCGACATCAGCAAGTCTCTCTGCGATGGCCTCTCTGGCAAGGTCTGGCAGACTCCTCAAGAACCGAATGGCCTCCGCCTTACTGGTCAAGAGGACAAACTCAGCGGCTTCCGCATCTCCACTCCATTCCCATGAGGACAGGTCCTTGTCCGACAGGGAAATAATAAGGGGTTCGCTTGGGACCTTACTCTCAGCGACCATCGGAACGAGCAGTGCGGCGCATACGACTAATAGTGAAACCAGCTTGCGCATTTTTCCATCTCTCCCTCCTGTCGGTACTATATCATGGGAGAAGAAGCCTTTCGCTAGGGGAGTGTAGGCACTACCGCGTGTTCATGGTTGTTGCCCAGGTTTTTGCCGCTTGTACCAAATGCAGCCTCATTTCTCCCAACCGAGAGGGTTCCTGAAAAGGATGGCGAAAGAGGAATAGCGATACTAGAGAGGAAGCGCAGACCATTATGGAGTTCTCTGAGCTGTATGCAAAGGCTAAGTCGGTTGTAAATCCCAGAAGGCTATCGGAGTTTGCAGAGGCTGGCGGAGTCGGTGCAGCCATCCTGGCAGCCAATGGCGAAGTCTATACCGGTGTTAGCATAGATACTGCCTGCTCCATGGGATTCTGCGCGGAGCATGCCGCGGCGGCTGCTATGATCACTTCCGGAGAGCAAGTGGTGCTTAAGATGGTCGCGGTCAACTGGGATGGACGGATCTTGCCCCCCTGCGGACGGTGCCGAGAATTCATTAGTCAGCTTCATCCCGATAACCTCAACGCACAGGTCATGGTGGATGATAATACAGTGGTAACTTTGCGGGAGCTTTTGCCCTATTTATGGCACAGCTTTTAGAACCAGGAAAGCAGGATCTCTATGAAGAAAGCAATCAACCCCATCACGGGCATCTGGTTCGGCGCCCTGTGTACCTCCTTTGCGGCTACTTTCATCATAGCCAGCGGTGAAGCGCCCTTTGTAGTGGCTTTCTACCGTCTGCTGTTTGCCGTGATTTGCCTTCTTCCCGTCAATGCCCTGCAAGGATGGAATCAGCTTCGCTCGATGAGCCGAGAGCAGCTCCTGTCGTGCTTCACAGCAGGGCTGTTCTTTGCCCTGCACCTCGTTGCCTATATAGCCTCGCTGCAGTACACCTCGGTAGCCTCTGCCGGCGCCCTCCTGTCGCTGCAGCCGGTGTTTACCGCTCTGGGGGCTTTCATCTTCTTGCGGGAAAGAATTCATTTCAGGGTCAAACTGGGAATTGCTTTGGCGGTGTTGGGGGGCGCAGTTGTGGGCGGTGGGGATCTCCTCATAGTGACTGGCAGCGCTCTGTTTGGAGATTTCCTTGCGGCACTCTCAGCCTTGATGATCAGCCTATACTTCGTGGCCGGCCGATCCCTGCGGCAGTATCTGGATATTGTCCCCTACCTGATAGTCGTCTACGGCGCAGCTGCCATCAGTACCGCCGTCATCAGTACATTTCTGGGCACATCCCTCGTCATTTCGACGGCCAGAGGATGGATCTTTTTGCTGGCTTTAGGCCTTATCTCAACAGCCGTCGGTCACGGGATCTTTAACTGGGCACTCAAGTACGTCAAGGCGTCAACGGTGGCTTTGGTGACACTTGCTTCCCCAGCCCTCGAGACAGTGTGGGCTTACATCTTCCTGAACCAGGTGCCGGCAATCACCTCCATCATCGGGGGAATAGTCATGATCATCGGCGCAGTCCTTGCCGTGAGCGGCGAAAAAGAGAGGGGGCAAAGGGATGTCTGATGTGCAGCCTATCCCGGTATATCCTACCTGAGAGTCCTGATCATGTCCGGCCAATACTAGATAGGGCTGCACCAGAGACTCCCTCTGCCCCGTTGATTTATTGGGCAGCAGCTGCCGGCGACGGACTTACGGTTAGCCCTAATCTTTCCGCCTCAGGATTAGTAGATCCCGACCGGCTATGGTGACCTTCCCGCTCAGCGTTCGCCCCGTCAAAAGGTCATGGTAGGTTCCGCCGCCGAGGTCGATCTCTTCAGGTTCTGCATTGTGATTCAGAATGAAAGTAAAGGTACACCCGTTTTTGCGGCGCTGCGTGACCTCGACACCCTTCGGGGTCTCCAAAAGGGGTCTTATACCCTTCTCAGCGCACAGATAGCCGATCAAGCGGTTGACAAAGCTCTGTTCGGGGTCGCTGGCCACATACCAAGCCCACCCCTCACCGAACCTGTTTCTGGTCAAGGCCGGCCGTCCGCTGTAGAAGTCCGATTCGTAGGTTCCTACCACCTCTGCCGTCTCAGCATGCATTATGTCGCAGATGAGTCCCACCTCGTGCCTGCCTGACAGTTCCGGGAAACTGTCAGGAACTACAATGGCATTCCGCATATCTGGAAACAGGGGATCGGTTTCCTCCACCCAGACACCCATCACTTTTCGCAGTTCGCCAGGATAGCCTCCCAAGACTACCCGATCATTTTCGTCCACAATGCCGCTGAAGAAGGTCAGAAGGAAAGTACCGCCTCTGGCGACGAATTCCTCAACCCGCCGGGCGTATCCGGGCTGGAGGAGGTATGCGGCCGGTGCAATGACGATATCGTATTTCTCCATGGGCATAGCAGGGCTGATAATATCTACCGGGATGTTCTGACTCCAGCAGGCTCTGTAGTATTTCTCAACCTGGGGCAGGTACTTGAGGTCAATAGTAGGCCCGCTGGAAAACTCCAGCGCCCACCAGCTTTCCCAATCGAAGAGAATCGCCACTCTAGACTCGATGCGGGAATCGATGATGGCATCCCCTAGCTCAACCAGCTCTTTGCCGAGCTGAGCGCATTCTCTGAACACCCGGGTGTTCTCGTGCCCGGCATGGGAGATTACGGCTCCGTGGAACTTCTCACAAGCTCCCCGAGACTGGCGGAGCTGGAAGAACATGACAGTATCTGCACCATGGGCAACAGCCTGATAGCTCCAGAGCCGCATCACTCCTGGACGCTTCAAGGCATTGTACTCCTGCCAGTTCACTTGGCTCGGAGTCTGCTCCATCAGCATAAAGGGCTGCCCCTCTTTTAAGCCTCTCATCAGGTCGTGCCAAAAGGCCACGTTGGACATATCAGACCTGTTCGAGGGATAACTGTCCCAAGACACAACGTCCAAGTACGGCGCCCAGGCAAAGTAATTGAGGGGTTTATATGCTCTCATGAAGTTGGTGGTAACCATGATATCCGGCGTATGTTCCTTAATGGCTTCATACTCCAGCTTGTAGCATTCAAGGAGGCTGTCAGACATAAAGCGCTGGTAATCAAGGGATATGCTGGGGAAAGCCGTGCGGGTTCGGTCTATCTCCGAGGTGTGCTCACTGAGAATGTTGGGCGGGACGATTTCCTCCCAATCGTAAAAAGTGTGATTCCAAAACCTAGTATTCCACCGTTCATTGACCTCTTCCAGAGAGCCGTAGCGTTTCTGAAGCCAGACCCTGAAAGCCCGGGCACAGTTATCGCAGTAGCACTCACCGCCGTATTCATTGGATACATGCCATGCAACCAAAGTAGGATGGTCTTTGTACCTTTCTGCCAGTTTGCTGGCCAGCAGCCTAGCGTAGTGCCGGTAAGTAGGGCTGTTGGGGCAAGAGTTGTGGCGGACCCCAAACCGCCGCTTGCGACCGTAAAAATCCACCCGCAAGACATCGGGATAGCGGCGGGCCATCCAAGCTGGGTGAGCAGCAGTTGAGGTGGCAAGACAAGCATAAATGCCGTTCTTAGCCATGAGGTCTAGAATCTCATCCAGCCAGCCGAACTCATATCTCTCTTCCTCCGGCTGCAGGAGCGACCAGCTGAAGACAGGCAAAGTGGCCACATCGATATGGGCCAGCTTAAATAGGCGCATATCCTCCTGCCAGGTTTCCTTAGGCCATTGATCGGGATTGTAATCGCCTCCGTACCATATTTTGGGCAGCTTGGGGTTGATCATACTCTGGAACTGACCTCCTTGTTGACAGATAGGTTCACTTTTCCTTTAGCCATCCACAGATAAGTTCCTTCCATAACCCTATTACGCAGGGATGTACTGCTGCCCAGCTCATGACATTTGTCGGTCGGAGGCTGATGTGCGCCTAATCGATGCAAATCTTAAGTCTACCGATCCCCACTAACCACTGGCCTCGCTTAACATCATCCACCGGCCACCAATCAATGACCACCGCCCGGTATTCTTCATATGATGAGGCATTGATGAACTCAAAAGCCGTTTTCTCTTCATCCAGCCACCTAATGAAGAGACCTCCGTGGGTGATTCGCTCTGAAGTGTTTGTAATAAACACGATATCGCCTGGAGCAGCAGCATCCTTGGGAAGCAGCTCTACGTCAAAACGCCACAGGTCATGCATAATTGCATCATTGGTTCTCCGGCTGCCTACTAGGAAAATTGTCTCTCGCCCTACCGCCTGCTTGTACGCCCATGTGATCAGTCCAGAGCAGTCGAATACCTCTGGGCCTCGCCCTCCCCAAACATAAGGTGCCCCCTGAACGGAAAGGGCCACGTCCAAGGCCGCCTTTGCTATGTGCCGGGGAACAGTGACCTGCCTGGGTTGTCTGTTAGGAAGACCGGTCCAACAGCCCGGCAAATAAATGAGCAGGCTGACCAAGATGAGGACCTGCATTTTTCTCGCTGCAGAAGTGAAATCTATGGCCATTGCAATCCGTTCACACCTGTTTCAGAACCAAGATTCGGCCGCACGTTCTATGAAGTCCAAGAGTGTCGACTCTGTTCCCCCTCCATAGAGAGGTCTACAAAAGCTTATTCGCCTAGCTACCGACGTGACCTCCCAGCTCTCGGGGTTGTGCTAACTCCAAGATCTAGTACGGCAGTGCTAGCTGATCAGTTCTACTGCTGTCCCTTCCAGAAACCTCTCGTGCGGGTCTGAACATCGTTCCTTGTTTAGGTCATCTTCCAATGCGTCGAAGGTTATCCGCTTGCAGCGCTTCTCTTGCCGAGTGTTCAGACATACACCGACATGTCATCGGCATACCGCACTATGCGGATGCTCCTTTTGCGCATCTCCTTGTTCAAGTGATACAGGTAGATGTTTGTTAGCAACGGCGATATAACCCCACCTTGATAACTTCCTATGTCTGTATCCTTACGCTCTGTCTTTTATAACCCCTGCTGCCAAGAAGCTGCGGATCCCGCCGTACTGGCTTGGTCTGTGCGTTTTGGCCTTGAGTTCAGGATGAAGTCTCTCTAGCTCGGCCTCTAGATTCTGGCCAGATCTCCTAACGTCAGACAACAAAAAACAAAATTACAAAGGATGATACATTGTTGCGAGTTGAGTCCGTATAATTGTGTAAAATTGGTTTCCCCATGAAATAAAAGAAGCCATTTCTTGTGTCCCTCGGTTAGAATGAAGTTGCAACCATAACATCCTAGAGAGGAGACATCAGAAATGGC
>DUMM01000052.1 GCA_012839845.1 Bacillota bacterium
AGACCGGGTTTTAGTGTGTCCTGCCGGTAATTATTCTAGACAAATGTGCGGCAGTGGTGTATAATGATAGACGTCCCCGGGCCTGTAGCTCAGCTGGGAGAGCGCTGCGTTCGCATCGCAGAGGTCGAGGGTTCGAATCCCTTCGGGTCCACCAATGAGCCTCACCGAGTGTTTTCGGTGAGGATTTTTGTTCTCAGGCTGTCAGGCGCAGAAGCAGCCAGCTGTTAGACGGCAATAGACCTTTTCAGGTCCAGCAGGTTGATTTCCGAAAAAACGTGCAGCTGCTCGCAGTCCCTTAGGGCCACAGCTGCGGAAGTTTAAAAGCGGGGCAGGAAGAAGACCGGCAGCCAAGAACCTTCACCATTAGAGGTGAAGGTTTTGAACTGGTGGAAACTGTATTTGGTACTGATCATGCTGCTGGCCCTGTTTTTCCCTGCCAGGGGAATATTCATCGTGTTTTATGCGGTGGCCGTTGTCTACTGGGGCGCAGGGCGGCTGCTGAAATACGCCTTCAGCAGGGTGGAAGTCATCCATTCTGCCCAACGAACCAGACTCTTTCCGGGAGATGTAGGGGAGATTTCTATTACCTTTCGGAACCGCACCATTATACCGCTGGCGTGGCTTTCAGGGTATGAGCATTTGCCTGTGGCTCTGGAATCCGGTCGGGCAAAGCGTTGGGTGATCTCCCTGGGTCCGCGGGCATCGGCTGCTGCTGCGTACTCTGTCACGGGCTTTCAGAGGGGAGTGTACACTGTAGGCCCTTTGGAGCTGGCGGCGGGGGAGCCGCTGGGCCTGTATCAATTCTCTCGCACCATTGCAACTGCCCACGATATCGTTGTCTATCCGAGAATCTACCCCCTGTCGGAGCTGGGTTTACCGTCCAGGCTTCCCCAAGGCAATCTGCCGACCAAGCTGCCCATCTTTCCCGATCCAGCCCGCATCGCTGGTGTGAGGAGTTACCGGCCGGGAGACGGCTGCCGGGCCATCCACTGGAGGCTCAGCGCCCGCACCGGTGAGCTAAAGGTTAAACTGTTTCAGCACACGGTTTCCGCAGATACCATCATCTTCCTGAACCTTAATGAAACCGACTATCCGGTTGAAGGTCTATATACCGGCAGCGAACTAGCTGTTGAGACTGCTGCCAGTCTCGCCAATCATCTGGTGAGGGCCGGTGAATCAGTGGGACTGATTGCAAATGGTGGATTAGTGCGCAGACAGTCATCAGAAGCCGCGGTCCGAGGCACTGGTGCGGAAGCCCAAGGGCCTGGGGAGGATTTGCCCTCACATGGCCCGACCATCAAATTGCTGCCCCGTAAGGGGACGGCACAGTTGATGCAGATTTTAGAAACACTGGCTGCGGTGGAATGCCGGGCTGCGGAGGACTTTCCGCAGCTTGTTGCCGATGAGGCCCGCAGCCTGCCGTGGGGGACAACGATACTAGTGGTCACTCCCGTCGATTCACCAGAACTGGTGGAGAGTGTCACTGCTTTGCTACCCCTTGGCTATCAGGTAATGATTTTCGTAGTGGGCCGTAAAGTTCAGCATCCTCAGCTCTTGTACCGACCCAGCCAGGCCAGTCTTCAGCTGTTTCACGTCTTCCGCAGAGCGGGCGGGGAAGTGGAAATCGGGTAGGAACTGCCGCAGCGAAGGAGTTAGGGGAGGGATCCAAATGCTGTCTGGAAATCTCAACCGAAGAGGATCGGTGGACCTGGAAAGGCTGGCGCAGTTAGCCGCTAGGCAGCATTGGATGGACCGGTTTGTGCTGCCTCTCCTAGCCGTGCTATTTACCTTCAGCATTGCGCTTGCTGCCCGACAGTATTTGGCTGTCTTCTTTCCCTCGGTGAAGCTGCCCGGCTGGGTGGTCGCCGCTGCGGGTTTTCTCGCCTTGGAAAGCGTCTATGCTGCCGGCTTACACCTTCGGCTGCGGACGCCTTTGAGTTTGCGAGCACTGGAGTTTGCTTTGCTGCTGCTGCCGGTGTACGGGGGTCTTTGGGCAGCAGAAATGCGAGAAAAGCATGCCTTTCTGTCGTTGAGCAGCTTTCGGGATCCGAGGCTTTTCATTCCCCTTGGCTTGGCAGCCTTTGCTTGGAGCTTTGCCCGTGACTACGGCGTGGTCTTTGCCCGGCTGGGAGATATCGCTAGGGATGTGGGTGACCAGGGTGCTGCTACCTTTTCTTGGGAAGGAGAAGCGTATTTTTCCGATTACGCAGTGGGCCAAGAGCGTTCCCGGGCAGTAGGCTACTTCACCCGCAGACTGCTGTTTTATGCTTTTCTGGCCTGCCTGTGTGAGGCTTTGGTGATCGAAGCTTTCCCCCACAGGGCAGCGGGACTGCCGGGCTGGCGAAGGATCACCAGTCTAGGTGTGGTGCTCATGCTCTTTTCGGGGCTGCTGCTCCAGGCCTGCGTGTACTTATACCGGCTGCACAGTATATGGCGGGAAGTAGGCATCAAGGTACAGGGCGACCTTATTCCCCAGTGGCTGCGGGCCGGTTTTGTGTTTGTCTGTCTGGTAACTGCCGCAGCCCTTCTCCTGCCTTGGGGCCTTTCGCCTTTCAGTTTTACTGCGGCTGTGCAGAGCATCGGCAACTGGCTGGCTGGGGGGTTCAGGATGCCGCTGCCGGAGCAGGGGGTAGTGCAGCCTAGCTTCGGGCCCCCCGTTACCGCGGCACCCCTAGCAGAGGGGGGCGGGAGTTGGTTAGCTCTTGTGCTCTATTTTGGCCTGTCACTCATTCTGGCCGTGACGATAGTGGGCATGGTCTTGGGGATCATCGGTCTTCTGATCATCGGGTTTCTCCAGGATGAATGGGAAAGACTGCCCGCTCTTTTGAAGCTTCCCGCGTACGTTTATCTGTGGCTCAAGGAGACGGCTGCCCAGCTCTTGGCGCTTGCAGCACGTGGATTGACGAAGGGAAGCAGGCTTGCGGCAAGGTTCCAGCGTATCAGCTCCCGTTTTGCTTCGGCAGTGACTGAGAGAGAAAAGCCCGTCAGGCAGAGGGTTCCACCATCCACTTTTGCTTTGTACATCCGCCATCTCTTCGTCTTAATGGTGGAGGCTGCACAAGCAGGGGGATTACCGCCTAAGGCCAGCCACACACCGTTGGAGTACACTCAAGGCCTAGCCCAGCACCTTGGGTGCGGACAACAAGAACTGGAGGAATTTACCCAGTATTACCTCAAAGCCCGCTACAGCGGGAAAGGGCTTTCCGAAGATATACGCCCTGTGGTGGATGCTCTATGGCAGCAAATAATGGGCGTGCTCAAGACTCAGCGGATTAGAGCCCAAGGAGAACATGAGCAGCGGGAGAGTGGAGAAGATCAGTCTGGCGAACTGCTCGACCGGGGACATGCCGGATAGTGATTCAGATTTGGCAAGGAGGCCGAGAATATGGCGGCGGACAGGGAAAGATCCCAGCGGGTTGATGCGGAGTACATATCATCAGTGTGTACAAGGATAAGTCAGAACATCAACCGGGTCATTGTAGGCAAGGGTGAGGCAGTAGAACTGCTTTTGGTGGCGCTTCTCAGTGAAGGGCATGTTCTGATTGAAGATGTCCCGGGGGTGGGCAAGACCATTTTAGTTCGGGCTGCCGCGTCGTCTTTAGGCTGCAGTTTCAGCAGAATCCAATGTACACCGGACCTCTTGCCCTCTGATGTGACCGGTGTATCTGTTTACGACCAGGCCAAAGGTGAGTTCAGCTTTCGGCCTGGGCCAGTGATGACCCAGATCCTGCTGGCCGACGAAATCAATCGGGCTACGCCTAGAACCCAGTCCAGCCTCCTGGAGTGCATGGCCGAAAGACAGATTACAGTCGACGGCCGAAGCATGAAGCTGCCCCGTCCCTTCTTGGTCATCGCCACCCAAAACCCCGTGGAATATGAGGGCACGTTTCCGCTGCCGGAGGCGCAGCTGGATAGATTCTTCCTCAAGCTCCGGTTGGGTTATCCCAGTGAGGCCGAGGAAAGCGAAATCCTGGAGCGGCTTCAATATGGGCATCTCATAGAGAATCTGGAAGCCTGCACCGATCCAGATACTTTTGTTGCCATGCAGGAAGCCGTCAAAGACGTTTTCGTAGAAGATTCAGTTAGGGAGTATATTGTACGGGTGACGGCGGCAACCCGCCGCCATCAGGATGTGGTCCTAGGGGCTAGTCCCCGAGGTTCCCTTGCCCTTTTTCGGGGCGGCCAGGCGCTGGCAGCGCTCCGAGGCCGGGATTACGTGCTGCCGGATGATATCAAACGCATCGCGGTGCCTGTATTAAGCCACCGCTTAATCCTCAAGGCGGAAAGCCAGCTGCGGGGCAAGTCAGCCGAGCAAGTTGTGCAGGAGGTGCTGCAGACTACACCTGTCAGGTTTGAGAAATTTGGGGAGGAGGACTAGCAGGAAGCAAACCAGCGGCTTGCTGGTCTCACGTCCTATTGCAGGAACGGCATCAAGCCTCTGACCGCCGCTGTTACTATTTCTAAGATCGGGTCAGGTTTGACCCCCAGAAAAATGCTTCCGCCCAAAAGCAGTGCCGCGGCAGCCTTCGCCCCTACCGTCAACGTAGCTGCAGGACCCGGTGAGCTCAAGCGGTTTTCCTCGTTAGCCTTCCCCGAAGCTCTGCCTTCTACCGCTGTCGACAAAGAACGAGCATGATCAACCGCAGTGAGGAATAGAGCGGTGAGAATTGCAAAAGACAGCGGGCAAAGCCGCAGGAATACTTCTTTGAAGACCCAGAACAGTCCGATGAAGCCGACAAATCCCGGCAGGCGCAGGTGCTGGGCTGCTTCCAGACCGTACAAGACCAAGGTCCGCTCTGACCAGATGTACTCCGCTTTGGGACAGGAGATAGAAAGGGAGAAGGCAACAGCCAGCCCCAGAGAAACGGCGGCGAGCACTGCGCCGGTAATCCCATCAACGGTCAAGGTGGAGGTTCCCAGCAGGGCGATGCCGGTGTAGGTCATGGCAAGGTATGCTGTTTTTTGCCTTCGGTTGTCTCCCCCCAGAGCTGCCAGGGAGCCGAACAGCAGATTAACGGCACCGGCAGCAGCTGCAACCACAGTGAAGGCAGCTGCCGCATCAGTCAAGACTGCAAAGGCAAAGCGAAGCAGTCCATAAAACCCTAAGGGCAGGAAACCACCGACCAACAGTATCTTGGCTCCTGTCGGCAGTTGCTCCAGAGTGGCCCGCAGCCAAATATGCAGGGGGAATATGGGTGCCCGCAGGCCGCATCCCACAAAAACGGCCAGAAAGACCCACCACTGGAGATCCGGAGTCAAGCTGGTGGCAACAGTGCCGGCCAGTTCTTCTGCTGCGACGCTGGCGGTGCCCAGTGCACTGGAGAGGATAAGAAGGCCGCTGCCTAAACACGCCACGCTCAAAAGACTGGCGAGGGCGAAACTTTGGGCAGCAGACGGTCTGCTGCCGTCCTGTTCGGCATTCATGAGAAAGTAAACGGGAACAGTGCTAATTGCCCAGAACAGCAAGAACAGAATATAATCCTGGGCTAGAAAGGTGCCGATGAGGGCCGCTTCCCAGAGTAGGAGGAGGGCCCCCCTTTTTCTTATAGTCTCTCCTTCTTCAGGGGGAACGAGATTCGCCGCAACACCAATAAGGGTAAGCAGAGTAAGAAAGGGAAGATTTAACCCGTCCAGCCTCAGGGAGTAGGAGACTCCGACAGCGGGCAGCCAGTCCCTGGTTTCGCTGAGAGCGGCCAGAGACTCCGCCGCTTCTGGGTAGACAAAGTTGGGCCAAGCTTGCAGCACCATGAGATAAGGGATAAGGGAAGCCGCTGCTGTCAGCCAGTAAAGCAGCCGTTCCTCAATCCTGGCCGCCAGGGAGACCAAGAAGGCTGCGGCAGCGGGTATAATGATTAGGGTTGTCATCAGCACACCAATGACCTCCTGTCAGTTTCGCGAAGGCAACTGCACCGTCGCAGTTGATGATCTCTGACCGTTAGTTCGCTTTAGAATTGGTGAACCGCCCGTATAGCTTTCTCGGTGCGTGCGGCAGGATGGTGAGCAGCCGGATGAAGCCGCCGAGAGCCCCTCTTAACTGCTCTTCGAACCACAGGCACGATTGGCCGAGCGTAGACAGAGATGATACCGCAAAAGAGCCTATCTCCACGCCGATGGTGTCATCCCAACGGTAAAGAAGGCGAGTTCCTGAAAGCAGCGCCTGGAAGGGAGTGACCTTGATCTTCGTTGGCGGAAGCTTTTTGCTCAAATGCGGAATGATGTAAACTAAGCCGAGAGAGGCGGCAGCCGCAACAAGGGCTCCCCGGCCTGCAGCGTCCGGCCAGAAGAGACTGGTTAGTCTCATGGTTTGGTAAGCAGAGACAATGGCTGTGGAAAGAGAAAAGGCGCGAATAATATAAGAGTCCACCGGTGCAGGGGTTTTCCCGGTCATGCTTTGGGGAAGCTGCACCCACAGCAGCGCTTTGATAAAATAAGCTGCGGCGCCCAGCAGAAAAAGCAAGACCTTGACCTCAGGTAACAGATGGTACTCGGGAACAGCGGAGGATGGAAAGAACCCGCTGACACGGTGACCCGTTTCTATCCCCAAGAAGAGTATGATACCAAAAAGGACACAGTCGGTAACCAGCTGCCACAGTACCAATGAAGCAGAGGAAGACCCATAGAGCAAGTAACCAGTCCAGGCTGCACCCTGCCAGAAGATGGGCACCAGAAGGAGGTTATCAGGTGCCGTAACTCCCGCAGCTATGAGACAGGCTATGAAAAGAGGCGCCGCACGCCGCCAGGACCATATACGCAGTGCAGATAAGGCGAGAAAGACTAAGACAATCATGAGAACTCCTTTTTCGCAGCTTCTACAATGGAGTGGTGTCAATTATCTATGTTTCAACCAGCAGGCCCGGCATCCCTGCCGGTGGTGGTGTTCTTACCAGGAGTCTCCTAGGCTGCAGGAGATCCGAGAAAGTGACCGAAGTACTTTAGTCTAGGCAGTGGCAAAGGAACGGTGATACTCGCTTGGCAGCAAGAAAAGCATTACCAATCCGGTACCCCGAGAGGGGAAGAGATATAAAGAAAGTAGGACTGGTCTCCTTGGGCTGCTCTAAGAACCTGGTGGACAGCGAAATTATGCTGGGCAGCCTCAGGGAAGCCGGTTATGAGATAACAAACGCAGCCGAAGAGGCAGATGCTATTGTCATAAACACATGCGGATTTATCGGGCTGGCGAAAGAGGAGTCCATCGATACCATCTTGGAGATGGCTGAATACAAAAAACGAGGCAGATGCTGTGCTTTGGTGGTGACCGGGTGCCTGAGCCAGAGATACGGCCGGGAGCTTCTGGAAGAGATGCCGGAAATCGACGGTATGCTGGGTACTGGTTACCTGGATCAGCTGCCTCAAGTGCTGGAGAAGATCAAGCTGGGGGAGAAGCCGGTCCTTTTGGGCGAGCCGCAATTCAATTACGATGCCGGCGCGCCCCGGCTAGTTACAACCGGTGCCCACAGTGTCTATATCAAGATAGCGGAAGGATGCAGCCACCGCTGCGCCTACTGTATGATCCCGGCAATTCGAGGCCCATATCGTTCCAGGTCCATGGAGAGCATTGTAGCGGAAGCAGAGGAACTAGTCGGGCAGGGCGCAAAGGAGTTGATTCTCATTGCTCAGGATACCAGTGCCTACGGCAAGGACAGACCGGGAAGTCCGGGACTTCCGGAACTGCTGCGGGAGCTTTCAAAGCTCTCGGGAGTCCATTGGCTGAGGGTACTGTACACCTATCCCACCAATTTTTCGGAACGGCTGATCGAGGAATTTGCCGTCAATCCCAAGGTCTGCCGCTATGTGGATATACCGCTCCAGCACGCCAGCAATGACGTCCTGATGAGGATGGGAAGAGGACCGGTAGCTGATCTTCAGCGGCGCCTGATTTACCGCCTGCGGGAGGCCATGCCGGACGTAGCACTGCGAAGCTCGTTTATTGTGGGCTTTCCGGGGGAAACGGAGGCAGAGTTTCAGGAGCTCTTGGAGTTTTTGGAGGAGATGAGATTCGACCATGTGGGTATTTTCTCCTATTCCCAGGAGGAGGGCTCTCCCGCGGCTGAGCTTCCTGACCAGGTGCCGGAGGAAGTGAAAAGGGAGCGGCTGCAGCGGGCCATGCTGCTGCAGCAGCAAATAGCCCGAGAAAAGAATCAGGCACGGGTAGGAAAAATCTTGGAGGTGCTGGTAGACGGCCCTTCACCTGAGACCGACTTGGTCTTAACTGCCCGATCGCAGTACCAGGCTCCGGAGGTAGATGGGGTAATCTACATCGGCAACTGTTGGCTGCCCCAGGGAACTCTGGCCAAAGTGAGGATTGTTGAAGGACATACCTACGACCTGGTAGGTGAAGTTATACAAGAAAGTGGTGAACCCTGGTGCGGCCCATGACTTTGGCTACTGCCATAACTTTTGCCAGGATCTTGCTGATACCGGTGTTCATGTTCCTGGTTACCAGCCCGCTGCACTACGGACATACTGCTGCTGCGGTCATTTTTGCCATTGCGGCCCTCACAGACAGCCTTGATGGATATGCAGCCCGCATGCGGAAAGAAGTGACCCGTTTCGGTCAGCTCATCGACCCTTTAGCCGATAAGCTCTTGGTGACTGCTGCCCTGTTTGTTTTGGTGGAGATGGGCCGGGTGTCATCATGGCTGGCAATTCTCATCGTCGGCCGGGAATTTGCCGTCTCGGGTCTGAGGATCGTGGCGGCCGTTGAGGGTATCGTCATTCCCGCCAGTACCTGCGGCAAGATCAAGACTACCCTGCAGATGGTGGCCGTGGTCGCACTCCTTCTTCAGTGGCCTTTTGGTCCCTTCTTGATGACAGCGGCAACGGCTTTCACCGTGCTTTCCGGGGTGGAATACTTTTATAACGCCCGGAACCTCTTTCGGGGCTGAGCTGGCTGAGCTCTGCCTCTGCTGGCAGGTATTACATGTCTTGATGGCTCCCCTGCCGTGTTATAATGCTGGCAGTGGGAGGGGGCGCTGATGGGGAAAATCAATCTTCTGGTGCTGACCGCTGTTGCCGTTATTTCCTTGGCCTTACTGCTTTTCGGTCAGCATTTCCTTTTTAACAACCATACCCTTCGCAATTGGGAAGCTAGGTTCACCGATATTCCAGGGGTGGCGGCTGCTGCAGTCGATTCCACCCCTCGTGGTCTTACCTTGACTCTGAAGCTAGCAGGTGATGTGGAGTTCAGAGAAACCTTCCACCAGCTCCTAGATCTGGCAGTGGAAGCAGGGGTTTCTCCTGCGGCCATCATCCTGGAAGATACCAGAGGTCCAGTTTTGTCCCAGGCCTTTTACGATATTCACTATGCCGTTGAAGAGGGACTAGCCACAGGCCGATTCCAGCTGATGGCAGATACTGTAAGACGTGCACTTGCGGTCCGAGGCATAGATGATTATCAACTATGGGTGGACCAGCAGTTTGTCTACCTCGAAATGCACTACGGGTCGGAGCATCTTTACCACGTGTTTCCCCGATGGGACCTCAAGCCCCTGGGTAACGCCGTCTAGGAAAGGGTGAAGGCAGTGCAAGCTTACTGGAAAGAACTAGCGGCAGGAGTAGGCATAGGTGTTGTCATTGCCTTGGCCATCTGGGGCGTAGATGTCACCCCGATATTGGTCCTAGCGGCCCTTTTGGTGCTTGTGCAGGTGATGCAGACCGGGCGGTTTGCCGGCAGCCGCAGATTGGAAACACTGACCGTTGATGCCAAGAATCCTATCAATTCGCCGATTACCTTTGATGATATCGGCGGACAGGATACCGCTAAGCGCGAACTGTTGGAAGCGCTGGAGTTCATAAATAACAAGGAAAAATGTACCCAGCTGGGGATCCGGCCGCTGAAAGGCATACTTCTGGCCGGTCCGCCGGGAACCGGCAAGACTCTGCTGGCCAAGGCAGCGGCGAGCTTCACCAACTCAGCGTTTGTTGCTGCCAGCGGATCTTCATTTATAGAAATGTACGCAGGGGTCGGTGCCCAGAGGATTCGTCAGCTTTTTGCCGCGGGTCGGCAAGCTGCCCTTCAGCAGGGCAAAGAGAGTGCCATCATTTTCATTGACGAAATTGAGGTGATCGGCGGTAAGCGGGGACGGCACAGCAGTCATTTGGAGTATGATCAGACTCTAAACCAGCTGCTGGTTGAAATGGACGGAATACAGGAGGATTCCGATGTCAGGCTGTTGGTGATTGGAGCAACCAACCGCCCCGATCTCTTGGACTCCGCCCTTGTCCGTCCCGGGCGCTTTGATCGGGTTGTCCGGGTAGATCTGCCGGATAAACAGGGACGCCTCCATATTCTGAAGATCCACAGCAGAAATAAGCCTTTGGCTGCCGATGTGGATCTGGAGAAGATTGCTGGGGAGACCTACGGTTTCTCCGGTGCACACTTGGAAAGCTTGCTCAATGAAGCCGCCATCCATGCCCTGCGGGAAGGGTCCGATGTCATCCGCGAGCGGCACCTGAGGGAGGCACTGGAAAAGGTGGTGCTGGGAGAAAAGCTGAACCGCAAGCCTCGGGAAGAGGAGCGCCGGAGAGTGGCGTACCATGAAACCGGCCATGCGCTGGTAAGTGAGCTTCTGCAGAAGGGCTCAGTATCATCGGTGACAGTCACCCCTAGGGGACAAGCACTGGGATACGTTCGCCGCAAACCCTACGGTGATTATTATCTTTACACCAAGGAACAGCTCTTGGAGCAGATCGCCGTTGCTTTGGCCGGTGCCGTTATGGAAGAGATTTTCTTCGGCAGCCGCAGCACCGGCTCCAAAGGTGATTTTCAGCAGGCGGTGGAAGCTGCCCACCAGATCATCGACTGCGGCATGTCTGCTTTAGGTGTAGTGAGTAAAGAGCATGTGCGCCCTGACGAGATAAACAAAGAGGTCCAGGCTATCATCGCTGAGCAGGAAAAGCGGGTTCGAAAGCTGCTGGTGGAGCGGCGGGCCGTGGCTGAGGCCTTGGCAGGAGAACTGCTCCGGGAAGAGAGTCTGTCAGGGGAGCGTTTTCGGGAATTGTTGAAAGTCAGCTGAGCCTTCTTGGTCCTTTCCCTTGGTATTGACTGCTGAACCCGAGAATGTGATAATAGTAACAAAGGAACTGCTGATAACCTCGGGGGAGATGAGCCGGGTACCAACAGGGGAGGGGGGAGCAAGGCGGCTTTTCATTCCATAGTTAAGGGTCTATGGTAGTGAAGTCGCTGAAATCGTGGCGATTACCAAGAAGGCGGAATACGCTGTTTTGATTCTCATGGACCTAGTGCTGCAGTTGGGGGATGAGTTTTCAACGGCTCAGGAGATTGCTGAGAGGCAGAGAATTCCCCAGACCTTCACCCCTCAGATCATTGCCATTTTGACTAGAGCAGGTTGGATAGAAGGCGTTCGAGGTCCCGGGGGAGGAGTGCGTCCTGTCGTGGACCTCTCCAGTTTGAGTGTCTTGGATGTAATAGAGACTGTAGACGGCCCAGTAGTCATTACTCGCTGCCTGACGGAGGAGGCGCAGATGACTTGTGAGAATAGGGGGCAATGTCCTCTGTGCAAGCTCTGGGCAGAAGCGCAAGAGGCCATGCTGAAGGTTTTGAGGGAGGCAACTATTGGAAAACTGGCGGAGGAAAAACAGCGCCTGATGCTGGCAAAAACAGGTACTTAAGGATGGTATTTATTGCGGTCTGTATAGATGGAACAGTTGCCGTCCCGCCAGTAGACGCACCAGTCGCAGCGGTAGTCTTCTGAAGCATCGGCAGTATTAAGCCATGAAAAACCGTAACCCTGAGCAGATGAAATGGGCTCATACTCAGTGCAGTGGGCTGCTATACGGTGCAGTGTACTCTCATCTCCCATCCACATCACCCACCTTGCTGCGCACTTCGACTATAATTTACCCAAAGCGCGAAAAAAATACCCTCACACGTTCAGCCGTGATAGGGTATTTTCATGTTATCCAAGGTATATAATCCGGCAGCATACTAGATCTCCGTCTTGGATCGGTATTTCTGATCATCGGCCTCAGCCGCAGTGATGGCGCAGTGCGAATGCCGGCAGCGGCTTTTTCTTGTAATCGAAGTCGAGGCGTCGGTTGGCTTTAAAACACAGCACTCCCTGGTTGTGATAGCCGCCAAAGTAGGAACAAGTGAGACAGCGGCTGGGGCTTATCTGCCGGTTACGCTCGGGGCAGGTCACGTCTATCACCTCCTGGACCAATGAGGGAAAGAAAAGACACCTGATTTATACCTGAATATTGCAGCCAATAGGGACAAGTACGGTCCCGCATGGCGAATTGTGTGTCCCAGTACTATCTTGAATTCTAGTGACTGAGAAGATAGGAGTCAAGGACTTTCCTCCAAGTAACACAAGTTTTACAGGACACCCAGGTTTGCCCAGGCCGCAGTCTTCAAGAGGCTGCTGACCAGGGGAAAAGGATATGGGTTGCAGCTGCAGAAGTATAGTCCTGTGCTTATGCAGGTTCCGTGAATCCTGACAGGTGTGATCAGGTTCACGGACTATTCATTAGTAAGATGAAGGGAAAGGAGAGAAGGCACAGACCAGGCATATGGGGCTGTGCTGGCAGGAAATGATAGCTGAGTTGATCATGGTTGGAACTGAACTTCTGCTGGGAGAAGTTGTCGACACCAACTCAGCCTATCTAGCTCAGCGCTTAGCTGAACTGGGGGTGGACCTGTACTACGTCAACAGGGTTGGAGATAATCGCGGCAGAATTGCCGGGTTGGTAAAGCAAGCCTATCAGCGGGCAGACCTGGTCATAATCTCCGGCGGCTTGGGACCTACTGTCGATGACCTTACCAAGGAGGCGGTGGCCGATGCCTTTGGGTTGGATCTCGTGCTGTGCCCAAAAGCCCTGGAAGAAATCGAGGAGTACTTTCGCCGCCTTAATCGCCCCATGTCCGAAAACAACAAGCGGCAGGCATACCTTCCCAAAGGGGCAGTGGCCCTGTCTAATCCCAAAGGAACAGCGCCTGGAGTGCTTCTTGAACTGCCTGACGGGAAAGCAGTGATCATGCTGCCCGGAGTACCGGTGGAGCTTAAGGCTATTATGGAGGATGCGGTGATTCCGTATATCCGGCGGAAGCTGGGGGAGAAGAACCGGGCTGTCATCTATTCTAAAGTCCTTCGGTTCCACGGACTGGGCGAATCGGCCATTGATGATATCATTCAAGATATCTTGGCAGCTCAGACTAACCCCACCATTGCACCTTACGCCGGCGGCGGCGAGGTGAGGTTGAGAATAACAGCCAAGGCTGTCGATGAAGAAGAAGCCCTGCGCCTAATCGAGCCTGTGGAAAAGCAGTTGCTGGAACGCCTGGGGCCTTACTTCTACGGTTATGGAGATGAAGGGCTAGAGACAGTGGTGGCTAGGCTGCTGCTGGCTCAGAAAAAGACAGTGGCTGTCGCCGAGTCTTGCACCGGTGGGCTGATCTCCCACAAACTGACCAATGTCCCCGGCAGTTCGGGGTATTACATGCAGGGGGCGGTGACCTACAGCAATGCGGCTAAGACCGCGGTGCTGGGGGTCGATCCTGAGCTGCTGGCCCAATTCGGCGCAGTGAGCAGGCAGGTTGCCAAGGCAATGGCCGAGGGAGTAAGGCAGTGGGCCGGTACTGACATAGGACTATCTGTAACGGGGATCGCTGGTCCCGGCGGCGGGAGCCCCGCAAAGCCGGTGGGACTTGTGTATTTTGGGATCAGTTACCCAGGGGGTACCAATACTTTCCGCCGTCAATTTGCCGGCGATCGCCTGCTGGTGAAGGAACGGGCGGCGCTGGCAGCACTGGACATCTTGCGCCGTTACCTGCTGGGCAGCTTGGAAGAAGAGTTAGAGGATTGATTCAACCGCTGTCGAAACTTAGAATTATCCTACATCCAGGTTATCCATTGCTTCTTGATCATCAGCCGGCCCCGGGCGAGCGGCAGAGTTTCAACGGCACGTCTGCGAATTTCCCTTGGACGGGGCGGCCGTGGAGCTTGCCCTATTTCTAAGCATATGGTATAGTCATAGTGCGAACAACTGTTTGGAGATGGCAGGTCTCCGATTGAGAGGAGTGGGCGTATGTCGGAGAAGCTCAAAGCCCTGGATATGGCGCTGCACCAGATAGAAAAGCAGTTCGGCAAGGGTTCCATCATGCGGTTGGGTGATGCCAAGCCTGTCAACATGCAGGTCATACCTACGGGTTCATTGGCCTTAGATATTGCTTTAGGGGTTGGTGGGGTCCCCCGGGGACGGGTAGTGGAGATTTTCGGCCCTGAATCGTCGGGTAAGACCACTCTAGCCCTGCATATCATAGCAGAGGCCCAAAAGACCGGCGGTATCGGAGCTTTTATCGATGTTGAACATGCTCAGGACCCGGTTTACGCCAAGCAGCTGGGAGTAGACATTGATAATTTGCTGATTTCCCAGCCGGATAACGCAGAGCAGGCTTTGGAGATAGCTGAAGCTTTAGTGCGGAGCGGTGCCGTTGATGTTGTGGTGATCGATTCGGTTGCCGCCCTTGTTCCCAGGGCGGAAATCGAAGGGGAAATGGGCGATGCCCATGTGGGTCTGCAGGCAAGGCTCATGTCCCAGGCTTTGCGGAAGTTAACCGGTGCCATCAGCAAGTCCAATACCACTGTGATTTTCACCAATCAAATCCGGGAAAAGGTCGGTGTCATGTTCGGCAATCCCGAGACAACCCCTGGCGGACGGGCCCTGAAGTTTTACGCGTCTATCCGCATGGATATCAGGCGCATCGATACCATCAAGCAGGGCAGCGAGGTTATCGGCAACCGTACCCGGGTTAAGGTGGTCAAGAACAAAGTAGCACCGCCTTTCCGGGAGGCCGAGTTTGATATCATGTACGGTCAGGGGATTTCCCGGGAGGGCAACATCCTGGACGTCGGCGCTGAACTGGATATTATCGGCAAGAGCGGAGCTTGGTTTTCCTACGGGGATATCCGCCTGGGCCAGGGACGGGAAAATGCCAAGGACTTCTTAAAGCAGAATCCAGAACTTGCCCTGGAGATAGAGAACCGGATCAGGGCAGCCGTCGGGCTAGCACCCCGTGGTCAGGACGGCCAGCAGGAAGCTGCAGCAGAGCCAGATAAGGAGTGACAGCAGCCTTGGGCACCTCAACATCCGGCAAAGGCCGAGCCCCGGACCGACAGGCAGATGGATCCCGCGACATCGAAAAGGCTAAGAACCAGGCGCTTTACTATCTCAAGTTTCGCCCCCGCTCCAGGGCCGAGATGGATGGATATTTGCTGAGGAAGGGTTTTGAGCTCCCGGTCCGAGAGGAAGTACTGGATTGGCTGGAGGAACTGAAATATATAGATGATCTGCAGTTTGCACGGGACTGGATCCAAAACCGGCTTCGCACTAACCCCATGGGCGAACAGCGTCTCAGCCAGGAACTGCGGCAAAAGGGTATTCCTGACCAAGTCATCGAAAAGGCGCTGGGGGAATTCCGGAGCACTGTCGATGAGCGGCAGCTAGCCCTTGAGGCAGCGTGGAAAAGAGCGCGGGTTTACGCACAACGTGATGATGGAGAGACAAAGCGCAAGCTGACTGCTTATCTATTGCGGAGAGGATTCAGCTTTGAGGATGTGCGCCACGCGGTAGAAAAGGTACTTCAGGAAAGCGGACAAGAGCGTTTAAACTAAGGGATCGCGGGACTGCCTGTTCCTTGACAGTGGTTCCAAAACGAAGTAAAATTACACTGTGGAGCATGCTAGTGATTTAATCAGTAGTGTGTACCAAGCCGAGTGTTTGCTCGGCTTTATTTACAAGTAACTTGGAAAAGGGTATGTCTTTTGGGTAGAAGGAGGTGACCATCATAAGCTTCGTCTATTTTGTGCTCATAGCCGCCGTCGCTTTTAGCGCCGGTTATTTTATGCGTAAGTCCCTTGCTGAGGCGAAGATCGGTTCCGCCGAAGAAGCAGCTCGGCGCATTATCCAAGATGCCGAACGGGATGCCGAGGCCAAGTATCGGGAGAAGATGCTGGAGGCTAAGGAAGAAGCCCACAAGCTCAGGAGCGAGATCGAGCGTGAACTGCGGGAGAGGCGTGCCGAACTGCAGGAACAGGAACGGCGCTTGGCTCAGAAGGAAACAGCCCTTGACCGCCGCGCCGAGAATATTGAGCGCAAGGAGAGCCTCCTGGAGAAAGAACGCAAGGAGCTGGCGGAGAGCAGAGAAGAAGTGGAGCGGATCCTGGCCGAGCAGCAGGCTGAACTGCAGCGGATAGCCGAGCTTTCCATGGAGGAAGCTAAGGAGATGATCCTGCGCCAGGTTGAGGAGTCGGTGAAGCACGAAGCTGCTCTCATGATCAAAGACATTGAGGCGAGGGCGAAGGAAGAGGCGGATAAGCGCTGTCAAGAAGTACTCTCCTTAGCTATCCAGCGCTGCGCTGCCGATCACGTGGCTGAGGCAACGGTGTCGGTGGTAAATCTTCCTAACGACGAGATGAAGGGGCGGATTATCGGCCGTGAAGGGCGCAATATCCGCACCTTGGAGACGCTGACCGGAATCGATCTGATTATAGATGATACACCGGAGGCCGTAATTCTATCAGGGTTTGATCCCATCCGGCGGGAAATCGCCCGCATTGCCCTCGAAAAGCTGGTGGCAGACGGGCGAATTCACCCGGCCAGGATCGAGGAGATGGTAGAGAAGGCCCGGCGGGAAGTCGAAAACATCATTAGGGAAGAGGGAGAGCAGGCCACCCTAGAGGCCAATGTGCACGGCCTGCATCCAGAACTGGTCAGGCTGCTGGGACGGCTTCGGTTCCGCAGCAGCTACGGACAAAATGTGCTCAAGCATTCTGTTGAGGTAGCGCATCTTGCTGCCATCATGGCAGCCGAACTGGGTGCCGATGAGAAACTGGCCCGGAGAGCTGGTTTGCTCCACGACATAGGCAAAGCGGTTGACCATGAGGTAGAGGGCACCCACGTGCAAATCGGTGTGGACCTTTTGAAGCGCTACAAGGAGTCGCCTGAAGTGATTCACGCTGTCGAGTGTCATCACGGTGACTGTGAAGCCCGGAGCGTAGAGGCTGTACTAGTAGCAGCGGCAGACTCCATATCTGCTGCTCGTCCAGGGGCTCGGCGTGAAACTTTGGAGTCGTATATCAAACGTCTGGAGAGGCTGGAAGCTATAGCCGATTCCTTCGAAGGTGTAGAAAAAGCCTATGCTATCCAGGCTGGACGGGAGATTAGAATTATGGTTAAACCGGATAGGGTTGATGATGCCGGCTCTATCTGGATGGCTAGAGAAATAGCCAAGCGAATAGAAAACGAACTGGAGTATCCCGGCCAGATTAAAGTAACTGTTATCCGGGAAACGAGGGCAACAGAATACGCTAAGTAAGGATTGTCTCCAAGGCCCGGCGACTTCCGGGCCTTTCCCAATCTTGGTGTTAGAAGGGGCTCTCTTGCTGAGGTGATGGTTGTGCCGCACAAGGATGCATATGCAGCAAAGGGACAGGGCAATTTGCTGGCGTTTCTTCTGGCTCGCTATCCGCAGTTGGGTACCGTGCAGATACTGCCCCAGACCCGCACTATGCGGTTAGGTTTTTTTGTCAAAGGTTCCTGGAAAATGGAGAGCTTTGCTGAGTTCGGCAGCTATCTGGGAGAAAACATAGGGGCCGTGGCCCAGCTGGCTGGGAAGGAAATCGGCTGCTTTGACCTGAGGGTAAGCCGGCATGACGACCTGTCTGTGATAGAAATCGATAGAGATACGGGAAGTATCACTCTAGAGGAGATAGCTTTGATCGTGGCTTTGCTGGAAGAACAGTTCGGCACCTACCTCATCCGCAGTGACGATGATTTCCAAGGCGATGACCTCAATTGGGATGACGGAGCAGTCCAACACGTTCTGGAGGATATCAGCCGTGGAGTTCACCTGGAGGAGCTGTTCGGCTTCAGGGAGGAAGGGAGAATAATGGTGTTCTGCAAGTCCACTGCCTCCGGCACCAGCTGAGTTGCTAAGACCGGGAAAATGATGTGACAATATTAAAGAAATTTTGCTGATGAAAAAGGAATTAGCACTTCGATAGTTAATATAGTAAGTAGCAGCAGCAAAATATGGCATAGATCGCAATCTCGCCAAGGAGGCTAGGGACAGAAGTGCTGAAGGTATCCTCAAGATCTAACCCAAATTCTGTAGCCGGAGCTTTAGCAGGTGTGTTGCGTGAGAAGGGTTCTGCTGAACTGCAGGCCATCGGTGCAGGGGCAATCAACCAAGCGGTCAAAGCCGTTGCCATTGCCCGCGGGTTTGTAGCCCCAAGCGGGATTGACTTGATCTGCATCCCCGCATTCACCGACATCGTGATCGACGGTGAAGAGAGAACTGCAATCAAAATTATAGTGGAACCCCGCTAGTGTTTCGAGTGACAGTGGTGTTTATTTACCTGCCCTGGCATTGGCTGTTGCCAATGAGGGCAGGTTTTTTTGTCCAGGGCAAACAGCAAATTCGGGAAACTGGAGGTAAGAGACTTGACAAAGGAAGAGCTGACTTGGTACTGGGAAACCCTGTTGGTGGATGCTCATAACGACGTCATTTCCAAAGTGAAGGACAATGGTCTGGATTTTCTTCAGCGGCAGACCGGCACCCACAGCGATCTGCCCAGGCTGCTGGAGGCGGGTGTGAACTTACAGGTACTGGCTCTATTCGCTCCTCCGGATCAGAACAAGAGCACAACCCTGCAGCGCATCCTATCCTACGCCGAATACATTCTTGAATGCACTGATCGGGATCCTAGGCTTCACTTGGTTTGCAGTAAGGCGGACTTGGAGACTCTAAACCCGTCTGCAGGCAAGCTGGCGGTGATCCTGGGGGTGGAGGGTGGAGACTGTCTAGGAGAGGAGCTCTGGATCTTGCGGCTTCTCCATCGGCTGGGCGTTAGGCTCTTGACTATTACCTGGAGCAACCGCAATGCGCTGGCCGACGGTATCTGGGAACAAGATGCCAAAGGCGGCTTGACCCGTTTCGGGAGGGAAGTCATCGAAGAAATGGAAAGCCTGGGCATGATCATCGACGTGTCCCATATGTCTCCAGCAGGATTTTGGGATGTTGCCCGGGTGGCTGCTGGACCCTTTATCGCCTCTCATTCCAATGCCGCTGCCATTTGTTCCCATCCCCGCAATCTGACCGATGAGCAGATTCGGTGCATTGCCGACCGCGGCGGGGTAGTGGGGGTGAATTTCTGCGGACCTCACCTGACGGAATCCGGCAGTGCCTCTATTGATGATGTAATAGCCCATATCGAGTATCTGTGGAATACAGCGGGAGAAGACCATGTCGGTCTGGGTACTGATTACGACGGTATCGATGCTGCTCCAAAGGGGTTGGAGGATGTTACAGCTTTACCCTATCTGATCCATAGGCTCAAAGAGAGGGGTCACGCCGAAAGACGTCTAGAGAAACTGATGGGAGCCAACTTCCTGCGGGTTTTCGCTGAAATCCTGCCCGGCTAAAAGACGCTCTTCTTGCTGCCGCCAGCCTTGTGGGAGAAAGGGATTCGCTCCTTCGGCAAAGTGGACCTGGGTCAGGTATGAAAAGTCGGTTGCTGTTAAATAATATCGATGGAAAAGCGAGGCCCGGTTCCGCCGGGGAAAGGAGGCGTTTATGTGACTGTTGTCAAGGTGGTAGAACTAGTAGGAGAGTCTACTACCGGTTGGGAGGATGCTGTTCAGGCAGCGGTCAAGGAAGCCTGCAAGACCATCAGAAACGTTACCGGCGTTCACGTTAAGAACATGACCGGGACAGTGGATGCCAACGGCAATATTGTTGAGTACAAGGCCAACGTGGAATTAGCCTTCGCAGTGGAAGGAACTTAGCCGGAGGGCCTGATTCAGCGGAATCGGCAGCGGCGAGATGAGGTGATGAGATGGATTGGGTAGGTGCAGTCGTTCGTTTCATAGTGTCGGCATTGGTGCTGATGCTGGTGGGGTTCATTGTGCCCGGTTTTGAGATTGTAGGGTTTGTCAATGCCCTGCTGGCAGCAGTTGTCATTGCCGCAATCGGATGGGTGATAGAAGCCACACTGGGCAAAAATGTGTCACCCTACAGTCGGGGAATTGTGGGATTTTTGGTATCAGCGGTGGTCATCTGGGCTGCCCAGTTTGTCGTCCCGGATATGCAGGTCTCAGTGCTTGGGGCCCTCCTGGCAGCTTTTGTCATCGGGATCATCGATCTTTTTGTACCTACTACGGTAAGGTAACTCCCCTTCCGGCTGTTGCCTCACCGTGTGATATACGCTTCACGGCTGATTTGCTCATTGCAAGCCGAAGCGGTCTTGGAAGGCACCCTCTGCAGGGTGCTTTCCTCTTTTTGCCAAAGACCCGCATAAACTCGCTAGCTTCGAAGCATGATTGTAATAATGATTGTCAACGGCTAGGGGCGAGGGGCTGTGGAGCTGGACAGGTCTTTGAAGAAAAACTTGTCATTACTGGATGAACGGCTGGGCATTGGCGTCAGCTTTGATATCATCCTGCGGCAGATAAAGGTGGGCAGTAAAGAAGCCGCTCTTCTGTTCCTCGACGGGTTTGTCCAGGACATAGCAACACAGACAGTAGTAGCTAGTCTAATGGCGGTAGAGCCGAAGGATTTTGTACCCCAAGCGATTCACCGACTGCTGGAAAAGCATATCCCCCATTTCGAAACCTTTACCATCATCGACTTCGACGAACTTGTCCAAACTGTCTTGTCCGGCCCCATGATCCTGCTAATTGATGGGGTAAGGGAGGCTGTTGCCATCGATGTGCGGCAGTATCCCTCCCGCAGCATTGAAGAGCCTGAACTGGAGCGGGTCACCAGGGGTTCCCGGGAAGGGTTCGTGGAAACCGGCCTCTTTAACGTCAATCTTATTCGCCGCCGGCTCCGGGACCCTGGACTGAGGTTTGAGGCGTTTCAAGTGGGCAAGCGCTCACCGACCGATGTCTTCGTGGGTTATATCAAGGACATCGCCGATCCCGAGTTGCTTTCTGAGGTAAGACGGCGGCTTAACAGGATCAACGTGTCCGCTTTGCCCTTGGGAAGCAAGAGTTTGGAGGAGTATCTGTTTGGAACAAAACGCAATCCCTTTCCAGTTGTGCGGTACACTGAACGTCCCGATGTCGTAGCTGCCCACTTATTGGAGGGGCATATAGTGGTCATCACCGATACAACTCCTGCCGCCATGATTGTACCGGTAACCGCCTGGCACTTTACGCAGCATGCCGAGGATTACTTCAATAACCCTGTTGTCGGGACCTACATTCGCTGGCTGCGGTTTTTGGCCTTTCTCACTGCCTTTTTGCTGACACCGGTGTGGCTGGCCCTTGTCCAAAACCAAAGGGCACTGCCGCCCATACTGAGCTTTATCGGTCCTAAGGACAAAGTTCCTCTTCCGTTGTTTCTTCAGTTCATCATCCTAGAAATAGCCATCGATATGACCAGGATGGCCTTTATCCATACCCCTTCGGCAGTAGCTTCCTCACTGGGTTTAATCGCCGCCGTCCTGCTGGGTGAATTTGCTGTGGAGGTGGGCTTGTTTGTTCCTGAAACCATTTTGTATCAAGCAGTGGCAGCCCTGGCCTTCTTTGCCATTCCCAATTATGAGTTTGGCATGGCCACCCGCCTATTTCGCCTCCTGGTCTTGGTCTTGACCGGCTTTTTCTCTCTGTGGGGACTTGCGGCAGGAGTGGTGATCACACTGCTGGTAATGGGCTTTACCAAGTCCTTGGGGCTGCCGTATCTCTGGCCGCTGGTTCCCTGGCACTGGCCCAGCCTAAAGCGGCTGCTCTTTCGGTATCCCATTCCAACGGTCTCCAGACGCCCGCCCTTTACCCGTCCGGTGGATGCCGACATTAAGGAAAGCAAAGGAACAGAGCACGGGAATCCCCGCGGCCAGGAATGGTCTGAACCTCAGGAGAGTTCTTCTCGCGGCAGTTCCCAACGGCGGACTCGCAAGAGAGCCCGCAGACTGGGAGCGCCACCTGAGAGACGGGGTGAGCAGAGACAAAAGGGGGAAGAAGACTGATGGGCATTACCGTGGGTATTCCGAGAGCCCTGGCCTATCACGATTATTCTCCGCTGTGGAAAGCCTTTTTGTCGCGGTTGGGGCGGAAGTGGTGGTTTCCCCGCCCACCAACCGGGATATGGTCCAGCACGGCACAACCCTGGCGGTAGACGGGACATGTCTGCCGGTGAAGATTTTTTACGGCCATGTCAACTGGCTGGTTGAGACCGGAGTTGATGCCATCTTTCTGCCCCGGCTCATCAGCACTTCGCCTAGGGAGTATATCTGTCCCAAGTTCATGGGCCTTCCCGATATGATCGCCGCCGCATTTCCCGGTCAGTATTGCTTTATCACTCCTCTGGTTAACCTAAGCTGTTCTTCCAGGCTGCTCCGCAAAGAGTTGGAAAGGGTGGGAAACCTGCTGGGTGCTTCACCTCGGCAGACCCGATTGGCCTGGGATGAAGCACTGGCTGCTCAAAAGGACTACCAGGCATTTCTACTGGCTGGAAACTGGCCGGGTGACTACGGGAAGGAACCAGGGTCGGCTGTCAGCCAGCCTGCGGAGGATACCCACCTTCGTATCGGCCTTTTGGGTCACAGTTACGTCATCTACGACAGGGTGGCCAGCATGGATGCAGTTCACCGCCTGCATGCCATGGGAGCTAAGGTATTGACTGTGGACATGCTTCCTGCTGACAGGACAGACGCTCAAGTGCGCCGTTTTCCCAAACGGATGTTCTGGACTTCCGGGAGACGGATTCTCGGAGCTGCCTGGGAATTCGCCGATATGCCTGTTGACGGTTTAATCTACATCACTGCCTTTGGCTGCGGCACGGATTCCCTAACCGCTGAGCTGGTGGAGCGTACCGTCCGCCGCCGCTCTGGGATTCCTCAGCTGATTCTCAACATCGACGAGCATACCGGCCAGGCTGGTGTTGTCACCCGCTTGGAAGCCTTTGTAGACATGGCGAGGTGGAGGCGAGGACGATGAAGGTTACTTTTCCCCACATGGGAACAGCATATATTGCCTTTCGGGCATTGGTTGAGGGCTTGGGGCATGAGGCCGTCGTGCCGCCATTTTGTACCCAGAAAACCTTGAACCTAGGGACCAGGTACTCGCCGGAATCTGCATGCCTGCCTTTAAAGATCAATATCGGCAATTATTTGGAAGCAGCGGAGTTGGGGGCAGAGGCCATCATCATGGCGGGAGGAGTCGGACCTTGCCGGTTTGGTTTTTACGCCTATGTTCAGCAAGAAATCCTGCGGGATCTGGGCTGCGGAATGGAGATGGTCATCTTAGAACCTCCTGCCAGCGGCTGGCGGCAGCTCCTTGCCAGGATCAAACTCTTGACCGAAGGTGTCAGTCCGTCGCAGATAGCCCGTACCTTATGGCTCTTTTGGGAAAAGCTGGTTGCCTGCGACCGCCTTGAACAGCTGAGTCTGACCGTCCGGCCCTATGAGATAGAAAAGGGCAGCACCACTAAAGCCTTGTACCGGGTGTACCGCGCCGTGGACCGGGCAAATACTGTAGATATGGTGAGAAAGGCATTTCGCGACGGTATGGCTGAGCTTCACTCCGTGCCCCAGGACCGTAACCGTCCTGTGCTGACAGTGGGGTTGGTGGGAGAGATATACACCATCCTAGAACCCTTCGTCAACTTCCGCCTGCAGGAGCAGCTGGGGGAAATGGGAGTTGTGGTCCGCCGCAACCTGTGGCTCAGCAGCTGGATTCTCGATCATCTGGTGCTGTCGGCCTTCCGAAGGAGAAGAGAGGCCGAGCTTTTGCGCTGGGCAAAGCCTTACCTTCACCATTTTGTGGGGGGCCACGGCCTGGAATCGGTTGCCCACAGTGTGCAGCTGGCCCACGAAGGTGTAGACGGTATCATCCACATTCTGCCTTTCACCTGTATGCCGGAGATAGTAGCCCAGAGCATACTGCCTTCGGTCAGCGAAGACCACCAGCTGCCGATTCTCACCGTGGTGGTAGACGAGCACACCGGTATGGCCGGCATCCGCACCAGACTGGAGGCCTTCATCGATCTTCTGGCAGGTAAGAAAGCAGTCTTCCGTCGCTGCGGGATAGAGGAAGCCGTTTCTGGCGCCGGTTGGACTGCTTTTGCAGGTAAGTAAAGGGCAAAACAAGGGTTGAATCTATGTGAAAAGGAGAGACTCGGTCTGAGGGATATGAATGCATCTTGCGCAGCGGAAGATTACTACTTGGGAATCGACGTCGGATCTGTGAGCACCAATGTTGTGGTGATCGGCGGTGATGGGAGGATATATTACAAGGAATACCTCCGCACTCAGGGAAGACCCATACCGGCGGTACAGACAGGGCTAGCTAAGGTCCACCAAGCGCTGCCGGACACTGAGATAAAGGGGGTAGGCGCCACCGGCAGCGGCCGCCACTTGGCCGCGGCAATAGCGGGGGCGGATATCATCAAGAACGAGATCACCGCTCATGCAGCGGCAGCTGTCAATTTTTGCCCCGATGTGCAAACGGTGATCGAAATCGGCGGGCAGGATTCCAAAATAATCATTCTGCGGAACGGGGTGGTAACAGATTTTGCCATGAACACCGTCTGCGCAGCGGGCACCGGTTCCTTCTTGGACCAGCAGGCTGCCCGGCTGGGAATTCCCATCGCCGAATTTGGCGAGATTGCTCTCCAGGCACGGAATCCTGTGAGGATAGCCGGCCGCTGCACAGTGTTTGCGGAATCCGACATGATCCACAAACAGCAAATGGGGCACAGCGTTCCCGATATTCTAGCGGGTCTCTGTGCTGCTATGGTGCGGAACTACTTAAACAATGTCGGTAAGGGTAAAGAAATCCGCCCCACAGTTCTTTTCCAGGGTGGTGTGGCGGCTAACCGCGGCATGCGCAAAGCCCTCGAGGAGGCCTTGGGTTATCCCGTGGTGGTGCCGCCGGCTTTTGACGCGATGGGAGCTGTCGGGGCAGCGCTGCTGGCCAAAAGGTATATCGAAGCAACCGGTCATAAGACAAACTTCCGCGGATTCGGGATAAGTCAAGCACACTACACATCCGGCAGTTTTGAATGCAGTCATTGCGCTAACCGCTGCGAGATCGTCAATATCTCCATGGATGGGAAGCTCATTGCCCGCTGGGGATCCCGCTGCGGACGTTGGGAACAGACGGACATTGCGTACTAGCTAGTATAAAGTTACTGTAGGACAGGAGTTGGCTCCAAAAAAATAGAAGAAGATCCCACCGTTGCTGTCCAGCGACGAGTACTAAGTACTCAGAGGTGAGATCTTCTTATGTATGCAGTATTCGA
>DUMM01000053.1 GCA_012839845.1 Bacillota bacterium
AATAAAAATAAGGGTTTCCTGACATTGCCACATCCAGCAGATCGGCCTCGAGAAAAACTAAATGTCTGGAAACCCTTTATTTACAAGCTTTTCAGTTTTTTATTTCTCAACCTTTGACATCAATGTGACGCACTCAACGTGGCTGGTATGGGGAAACATGTCAATGGGCTGAACCTCCCGCAGCTCATAGCCCCCTTGGGCGAGAACTGCCAGGTCCCTCGCCAGTGAACTGGGATTGCAGCTGACGTAGACCAGCCTGGGTATGCCAGCTCCCATCAGCGCCGCCAGCACTTCCGGTTCGCAGCCTTTCCGGGGTGGGTCTAAGACTGCGGCTGCCACCGGCCCTTCCGCTAGAATCTCGGACAGCAGCGCCTCAACTGTTCCCAATCGGAAATCTGCTCCCTCCAGCCGGTTAAGGCGGGCATTGAGTTCGGCATCGGTGATGGCTTCAGGAACCGCCTCTATCCCTATGACGCGGCCGCCGCACTTGGCCAGATGCAGGGCTATGCTGCCCGTCCCGCAGTAACAGTCTACCATTTGCGAACCTTCCGCCACCTCGGCGTATTCCACCACCTTTTGGCACAGCACCGCGGCCTGCTGGGAATTAACCTGAAAGAAAGAGCGGGGAGAGACGGCAAACTGCAGCCCGTTGAGTTCCTCAATTATGTAAGGCTGTCCCCACAATATCTCTGTACTTTCACCCATGATCACGTTGGTCCGCTTCCGGTTCACGTTCTGGGCAACAGAAACCAACTCGGGCAACGCAGCCCTCATATCCCCGATCAGCTCATGGGCTTTAGGGATTTCCTCACCATTGATCACAAAGACAACCATCAAGTGATTCCGGGCAGTGCTGACTCTAAGCACCACGTGCCGCATCAATCCCCGGCCGCTGGTTTCATCGTACGCTGTAATGCCGTACTTTTCGAAGAGATAGGGGATCACCGCCAGGGCTTTGTTGCACAGGGGGTGGCTGTTTTCACACCGGGAAACCGGCACAAGGTCTCTAGTGCCCTGGCGGTAAAAGCCCAGGGCGATTCTCCCATTGACTTCTGACACCGGGTGCTGAACCTTGTTTCGGTACCCTTCCGGATTCGCCATGCCGATCACCGGCTGCACGGAGTGTTTCTGAAACCCACCGATCCTTGCCAGCGCATCCACTACCAGCTGTCGTTTCCACTGCAGCTGCGCCTGGTATTCCATATGCTGCAGCTGGCACCCGCCGCAGTCTCCTGCAGTCTCGCAGGCAGGCGCAATGCGTTGGGGAGCCGGCTGAACTATTTCTACAACTCTTCCCCGGCCGTGCCGGCGCTTTACCTCTTCCACCTCGATATTTACTAAATCGCCGGGAATGGCCCCTGGTACAAACACGGCAAAGTTTTCAACCCTGCCGACGCCTTCCCCCGCATGGCTCAACCCGGTGATCTCCACAGTCCTCCGCTCGCCGGCCATAACCGGCGGCTTCTTTAGTTTTTTCTCTGACATGGGTTTCCTGCTCCCTATACCGCTCAATGAACAACATGTCCGCCGCCCAATGGCTAACAACACTGCCTTTAAGTGGGGAAAATTCCTTAGTTAAAACCAAGCAGCTCTGCTAGCAGAGCAAGCACCTCCGCCTTTCCCACCGCGGTTTGGGCTGAGAATATAATGGGCTCGACTCCCAGGACTTCTTTAGTCATTTTGGCATGCTGCTGCCACTTTCCTCTGGAGATTTTATCTGCTTTGGTGGCTATTACCCCATAGGGCATTCCTTGGTGCTGAAGCCACTGGGACATCTGGACATCGTCCTGGGTGGGCTTGTGGCGCAGGTCGACGATATGGATTACGCCCACCAGCTGTTCCCGTTCCCGCAGATATGTCTCGATCATGGGGCCCCACTTGGCCCGGATGCGTTTAGAGACTTCTGCGTAGCCGTAACCGGGTAGATCCACCATGCGGAAATTCCCGAACTTGTAGAAGTTGATGGTCTGTGTCTTGCCTGGTCGGGAACTTGTCTTGGCCAAATCCCGGCGGTTGGCCAAACAGTTTAATAAAGAAGACTTCCCCACATTTGAGCGGCCCACCAAAGCGATCTCCGGCAGCGGAGGCCCAGTATCCCTAGGATACTGGGCCGGCTCCACTGCACTCACTTCAAAAACACCATCTCTTAAGTTCAAGAGTTTCCTACCCATTGCTGCTGACTCCTTTGCTCAAAACCCGGCGGCAGGAAAGGCACAGACGCTTCAGGCCCAACATCTTCGCTGTCTGCAGAAAGTCCCGTTCCGGGAATTGGTGCCAAAAGAGCTTTTTCCAAGACCAAATCCATATGGTCCACCAGCTCAACATCTATTTTCTTGCGGACGTTGGCCGGAATCTCCTCTAGGTCCTTTCGATTCTCTTCAGGAAGAAGCACCCGCTTGATCCCCGCGCGGTGGGCTGCCAGCACTTTCTCCTTCACACCGCCGATGGGAAGAACCCTTCCCCGCAGAGTAATTTCACCGGTCATGGCCACATCTCCCCGCACCGGCCGTCCCGTTAGGGCAGATACCAGTGCTGTGGCCATGGTAATACCTGCAGAGGGCCCGTCCTTGGGAATAGCGCCCTCGGGAACGTGGATGTGAATATCGTGTTTTTCGTAAAAATCCACTGGAATTCCCAGCTGAGCTGCCCGAGAACGCACATAGCTGAGGCTGGCCTGGGCAGACTCCCGCATCACATCGCCCAATTGACCGGTGATAATGAGCTGACCCTTGCCCGGCATCACAGTAGCCTCGATGGCCAGAATATCTCCTCCCACCTGGGTATATGCCAAGCCAGTGGCAACGCCTACTTTGCTTTCGCCTTCCGAGACTGTCCGCAGGTATCTGGGAGGGCCGAGGAGTTTCTCGACGGAACTTGCGTTGATTCGAACAGGAGGCTTTTTGCCCTGCACAATCTCCTTCGCCGTCTTCCGGCAGATAGCCCCTAACTCCCTTTCCAGGTTCCGGACCCCTGCCTCCCGGGTGTACTCGGCAATGATCTTCTGGACAGCCTTGTCCGAAATGACGATCTGGTCTTTCGTCAGGCCGTTGGCAGCAACCTGCTTGCCCCACAGATGCCGTTTGGCAATCTCCAGTTTTTCCTCTTCGGTATATCCCGGAAGCTGGATTACCTCCATCCTGTCCAGCAAAGGCCTCGGTATATTGTGTATGACGTTCGCAGTGGTGATAAAAAATACATTGGACAGATCGAAAGGAACCTCCAGGTAGTGATCTCCGAAGTTGCTGTTCTGCTCCGGATCCAACACTTCCAAAAGGGCCGAAGCTGGATCCCCCCGGAAATCCATGCTCATCTTGTCAATCTCATCCAGCAACATCACTGGATTGCGAGAACCAGCCTGCTTAAGGGCCTGGATCACTTTGCCGGGCATGGCACCGATATATGTTCGGCGGTGCCCCCGGATCTCTGCCTCATCTCGAACGCCGCCCAGGGAAAAGCGCACAAATCTGCGGTTTAGGGCCCTGGCTATTGAACGAGCCAGAGATGTTTTCCCAACCCCCGGCGGTCCCACCAAGCAGAGAATAGGGCCTTTCATCTTCTTCGTCAGCTGGCGCACTGCTAAGAACTCCAGAATCCGTTCCTTCACTCTTTCTAGTCCGTAGTGATCCTCTTCGAGAATCTGCTCCGCCACAGATATATCCAGCCGGTCCCGGGTCTCCTTGGACCAGGGAAGGGATACCAGCCAGTCTAGATACGTGCGGACGACTACGGCTTCAGCGGCCATAGGCGGCATCTTCTCCAGGCGGCCCAGCTCGTGCAGTGCCTGCTCCCGCACTTCTTTGGGAAGCTTCGCCTTTTCTATCCGCTCCCGAAACTCCTCTACCTCGCTGGCGATGGCATCTTTCTCGCCCAGCTCCTGCTGGATAGCCCGCATCTGCTCCCGCAGGTAGTATTCCTTTTGATTCTTCTCCAGCTGCTTGCGGACTCGAACGTGGATCTTTTTCTCCAGCTGCAGGATCTCCATTTCGCTGCCCAGAAGCAGCACCAGCTCTTCAAGCCTCTTCCTGACAGAAGGAATCTCCAAAAGCTTCTGCTTCTTCTCCACCGCCACAACCAGCTGAGCGGCAACGGTGTCTGCCAACCGCCCAGGTTCGCCTATGGAATTGACGGCCACAATCACTTCCGAAGGAACCTTGCGGGACAACTTCACATATTCCGCAAATTGGTCCTGGACCGTTCGCACCAAAGCTTCAATCTCCGGTCCTTCTTCTTCTATCTCGGTAATCTCCTGCACCCGTACCCGAAAGCACGGTTCCGTTTCCACAAATTCGTCGATTCTTACCCGCTGCAGTCCCTCCACCAGCACCCGAATCTGCCCTTCGGGCATCTTCAAGAGCTGTTTGATCTCCGCCAAAACTCCAACTCTATGGATATCGCCCTCTTCGGGTTCGTTAATCTCTGCTGATTTCTGTACAGCGAGCACCAACTGCCGCTCTTGTGTCATGGCCTCTTCGAGGGCCTGAATGGACTTCGGCCTCCCAACATCCAAGGGAGTGATCATGAATGGAAAGACAAGTAAACCTCTCAGGGGTAGAAGCGGGTAAGTGTACGTCATTCCACCACTAATCTCATGCTCGGTCTGCTTCATCAACTTCACCCCCGCTGTTCATGGCTGTCTGCGTATTATTTTTGCCTAAGCGCTGATTTCTTCCTGCCAGTAGAATCCTCCCCTTATGTCCGTCTACTTCAAACCCAGTGCAGGCAATTATTAAAGGGAGCCGTGTCATAGCCAGCTCCCCGGAACAAATACTTGGGCGGACACTTATACACAGTATAGCATTAACCTGATGCGGTTAACAGCCCACTAGAAACGGCATCTTTGGATAACTGTGGACGTTTTTCATCATCTGTCAACGCCAGGGCAATTACTTCCTCCACCCGTTCGACTCCATGGACGGCCATGTCCCCCATGGAGGCGTAGGAGACTTGCCAGTTTTCTCTAGGAATGATGGCCCGCTTTACACCAGCCAGCCGAGCGGCCTCCAGTTTGGGCACTATCCCGCCGACTGGTTTCACCAATCCCCGGATGGACACTTCCCCGGTCATTGCCACTGCATTGTTCACCTTCCGACCGGTGATGGCCGAATAAATGGCAGTGACAACGGCAATTCCAGCCGAAGGACCGTCTACCGGGATACTGCCCGGGAAGTTCACGTGGATGTCGTAATCCTGAGGCCGCAGATGGAAATTCTGCCTCAGGACGGTAATCACATTCTCCATGGAGCTTTTGGCCATACTCTTTCGGCGCATGGTACGGCCGTACCCGCCCATTTCTTCCTCTTCCATTATGCCGGTCACAACGATCCGCCCCGTTCCCGGCTCAACTGGAATGGCGGCTGCTTCAACCTCAATTAAGGTACCCATGTTTGGGCCGTACACAGCCAGGCCGTTTACCAACCCCACCTGCGGTGCCGGTGGGATGCGCCTTTCTGGTCGGGGTTCATACTGCCCGCTGTTTACTACCCACTCCATGTCGCCCCTGGTAATGCCTTTTCGACCGTCGGTTATAGCCAAGCCCGCGGCAATCTGTACCATGTTCACCGCCTCCCTGCCGTTGGCTGCGTACTGCTTGATGACCTCTAGGGCATCCTCCGGCAGTTCAAACTCTATCTTGGCAGCAGCGTTCATGGCTATGATGCCGATTTCTTCAGCGGTTAAAGGCCGGAAGAAGATCTCCAGACAGCGGGACCTAATGGCCGGAGGGATCTCATGGGGCATCCGGGTGGTAGCTCCTACCAGGCGAAAATCGGCCGGCAGTCCCTTTTGGAAGATTTCGTGGATGTGCAGGGGAATATTGGTGTCTTCGGAATTGTAATAGGCGCTTTCGAAAAACACTTTTCGGTCTTCCAGTACCTTCAGAAGCTTATTCATCTGAATGGGGTGGAGTTCTCCGATTTCATCAATAAACAGAATACCGCCGTGCGCTTTAGTCACTGCACCGGGTTTGGGCTGCGGAATGCCGGCAATTCCTAGGGGACCTGCTCCCTGGTATATTGGATCGTGAACTGAACCCAGCAGCGGGTCGGCGATTCCCCGATCGTCGAACCGGGCAGTGGTAGCATCAATCTCTATGAACTTGGCCGAGGGCTGAAAGGGAGAGAGGGGATTGGCTTTGGCTTCTTCCAAGACCAGCCGCGCTGCAGCTGTCTTTCCCACCCCGGGAGGACCGTAGATGATCACATGCTGAGGGTTGGGACCGCAAAGAGCTGCCCTGAGAGCCTTGAGGCCTTCGCTTTGTCCAATTATCTCGTCAAAACAGGTCGGCCGTGTTTTCTCCGCCAGGGGCTGAGTTAAGGAAATGGTGTTCAGGCGGCGCAGTTTCTCCAGCTCTTTGCGGGACTCTCGATCTACTGCGGTCTTGCTGCTCTGCTGCCCCTTGAGTAGATTCCAAAAATAAAGGCCGATAACGATGGCAAAAAACAAGTTGATGATCCCAAGAACGCCCATCATCACAGTCCACCTGCCCGGCTGTGGGTTGATCTGCACTGAGTATTATGCGCCGAAGCAGGGGCTTTTACTCAAAAAGGACCCGGGCTAAGACCCAGGTCCTGTATCAAGCCTGATTATCCTAATCAGATGAGGATTGTCTGCTCAGGCCGTTTCCTCCGCCAGGTTCTCCCGGCGGATCAGAATCGGCTCTGCTTTGTTTTCCACAACGTCCCTAGTAATAACACAGCGGACCACATCATCCCGAGACGGGATCTCGTACATGACCTCCAGCATTATATCTTCCAGCACGGTTCGGAGACCTCTGGCGCCGGTCTTGCGTTCCATGGCCTTGTCTGCCACAGCTTCAATGGCGTCCTGTTCAAACACCAGCTCCACACCGTCCATTTCGAAGAACTTCTGGTACTGCTTTATCAAGGCGTTCTTCGGTTCTGTCAAGATGCGCACCAATGCCTGTTTATCCAAGGCATCCAGAGCCACAACGATAGGCAGGCGCCCGATGAACTCGGGTATCAACCCGAATTTGAGCAAATCTTCCGGCATGACCTGGCGCAGGAGCTCACCAATTTCTTTTTTCTCCCTGGGTTTGATGTCCGCTCCAAAGCCGATTGCTTTTTCTCCGATGCGCCTCTCGATGATCTTCTCCAAACCGTCGAAGGCCCCGCCGCAGATAAACAGGATGTTGGTGGTATCGATTTGGATGAACTCCTGGTGAGGGTGCTTGCGGCCGCCTTGAGGAGGTACGCTTGCGATAGTCCCTTCCAGGATCTTGAGCAGCGCCTGCTGGACTCCTTCACCGGAGACATCTCTGGTAATGGAGGGATTCTCCGATTTGCGGGCAATCTTGTCAACTTCGTCAATGTAGATGATTCCCCGCTCTGCCCTCTCCACATCGTAATCAGCAGCTTGAATCAACTTCAGCAGGATGTTTTCTACGTCTTCTCCCACATATCCGGCTTCGGTAAGGGAGGTGGCGTCGGCGATGGCAAAGGGCACATTCAAGATCCGAGCTAGAGTTTGTGCAAGCAAAGTCTTGCCGCTACCTGTGGGGCCCAAGAGCAGAATATTGCTCTTCTGCAGTTCGACGTCATCCACCTTGGAGTTAGAGTTGATCCGTTTGTAGTGATTGTAGACGGCAACCGCCAAGGACCTCTTGGCCAACTCTTGACCGATGACGTACTGATCTAATACCGCCTTGATCTCCTTCGGTTTGGGAATGCTGCCAAATTCGATATCCTGCTCTTCGTTGAGTTCCTCCTCGATGATTTCATTGCACAACTCGATGCACTCATCACAAATATATACTCCAGGGCCGGCAATGAGCTTCTTTACCTGTTCCTGGACCTTGCCGCAGAAAGAGCATTTCAGTTGGCCCTTCTCATCGCCAAACTTGAACATCATATCACCTCTTATTTGATTGAGACTCCCTGGCACTGTCCAGCACGCCGTCAATTAGACCGTATTCGAGAGCCTCTTGTGCTGACATGTAGTAATTCCGGTCCGTATCCCGCTCGATGCGATCAATGGGTTGTCCGGTATGCTTTGACAGAATCTCATTCCCGATTCTCTTCAGTCGGAGGATTTCCCGAGCCTCAATCTCAATGTCCGTGGCCTGACCCCTAGTGCCCCCCCAGGGCTGATGAATCATGATCCTGGAGTAAGGCAGAGCATAGCGCTTGCCCCGAGTACCAGCCGCCAGGAGCAAAGCAGCCATGCTGGCAGCCATACCGATGCAGATAGTGGACACATCGGGTTTAATGTACTGGATAGTATCGTAAATTGCTAGGCCCGAGTAGACTATACCGCCGGGGCTGTTGATGTAGAGTGAAATGTCTTTCTCCGGATCCTCAGATTCGAGGAACAACAGCTGCGCTATAACAAGATTGGCTACATGGTCATCTATGGGGCCCCCGATGAAAATAATCCGGTCTTTGAGTAGACGGGAATATATGTCGTAAGCCCGTTCACCCCTGTTAGTCTGCTCTACCACCATTGGAATCAGGGTACTCATAGCTTCTCACCTTCCCTTTAATCTATGCAACCAACATACTCATGCAAGCCATTTCCTGCTGCCTCGCTATATGTTCCCCTCAACCTGCCTTTTTACACTTATTCTATGGCTCTCTTTTAGGGTAAGTGCGAAAAGCCCTGTCACATAACCCTTCTCCCTAAATACACATGATCCTGCTCAGGACAAGGTAGAGAATGTCAATCTGCCTCCAGTGTCGGGGTGTCGGCTTCTACATCAGTCCCTTGTTCTTCGTCCTGCGGCTTATCCACCATAACTTCGCTGATCTTGGCATTGACTTTGAGGAAATCGACGGCCTTCCGCAGAGCCAGGTTTTCCCGCAGGCTCTCCCTTTGGGCTTCCAGCCGTTTCCGCCTGGCAGCCGCATCAGGACCTTCTCCGACCAGTTCGTCTATGTGCCGATCTAGTTCCTCCTCAGTAACAACAATACCTTCCGCCTCAACCAACGCCTCCATGACCAAGGATGTCTTGACATCCCGCTCTGCCGCGGTGCGCAGCTGGGCCTCAAACTCCGCTTCGGTAATGCCGGTTATTTCCAAATACCTCTCTTTATCCAATCCAGCAAAATACAGGTCTCGCTGGAACATCTGGAGCTTGTAATCCACCTGCCGCTGGATCATCTTCTCCGGTATATCACAGGCTGCCCGGTCTACAACAGCATCGACCAGATCCTGTTCCAGCCGCCGCTCTGCTTCCCGTTCCTCGGCTTCCTCCAAGCGTCTTCTGATGTCAGCCCGGAGCTCCAGGAGGGTATTGAAGTCACTGACGTCTTTGGCAAAATCATCGTTGAGGGCCGGGTAACGCTTTTGCTTTATCTCTTGAACCTTAACTTCGAAACGGGCTTCCTTACCGGCCAGCTGCTCAACCCGATAATCCTCAGGGAATGTCACCACAACCTGGCGGACCTCGCCCACTTTAGCACCGACCAACTGCTCCTCAAATCCCGGGATGAAAGCTCCTCTCCCTATCTCCAGGGTATATCCCTGAGCGGCACCACCTGGGAAAGGTTGGTCGTCTATGTAACCGGTAAAGTCAATGACGGCGAAGTCACCCTGTTCCACGGTGTCCTTTTCCGCGCTGACCAGCTCGGCAAAGCGCTCCCGCATATTTTCTAGAACCTCGTCGACGTCTGCATTGGTTACTCTGGTGATCCGCTTGGTAACCTCGAGCCCCTTGTACTCCCCGAGGGTTACTTCCGGCTTCACTTCTACGGTAGCCTTAAACCGCAAGGGTTTACCGGCCTCCATATCCAGGATATCCAGCTCCGGTGAATCGATGGGCTCAATATCGTTCTCCTGCAGGGCTCTCCTGTATGCTTCAGGGATCAGCTCATCGAGAGCCTCCTGGTACAGCACTTCCCGTCCCACTCGCATCTCGATGACTGCCCGGGGAGCCCTGCCTGGCCGGAAGCCGGGAACCTTGACCTGCTGGGCCAGCCGCCGAGAGGCCTTCTCCAAGGCAGCTTCCACCTGTTCCGGGCTAACCTCTACTTCCATGACTACCTGGTTGTTGCCCAGTTTTTCCACTGTACTCTTCATGCGATCTACCTACTTTCTGTGAACGGCATTTATCGTAATCAAGTGTATTTTGTCCGAACAACAAGAAAAAGCCTGTCTTTACGGCCACAACTCCAAGTGGTCCCAACAGGCTGCAGATAAAAGCATCACATCCTAAAATGGTGCGGGCGGAGAGACTCGAACTCTCACAGGAAAAACCCACTAGATCCTAAGTCTAGCGCGTCTGCCAGTTCCGCCACGCCCGCAAACCTATTTGCCCAGATAAGCAAAAATAATATACCACAGGGCATCCGCATGCGTCAAGACTCGCCCACCTGCAGCCTGCTTGTCTGGGGAAGAACCGTCGCCTTGGCCCCACATCCATTGATCCACGGAGATATCTCAGAAAGCTCGGCAGGGAATTCTTGCCCAATTTCTCCAGCCTTACCTTATCGCTCATAGGGCTTGCCCTCTGCCGCCGGAGGGACCGACCTTCCCACTATACCTGCCAACACCAGCATAGTCAAGATATACGGCAGCATGAGGATAAATTCCCTGGGGATGATGGCAATTCCGAGAGTCTGGGCCAGCATCTGCAGGGCATCAGCATAGCCGAAGAACAAGCACGCTCCTAGAGCCCCCAAAGGAGTCCACTTGCCGAAGATCATGGCAGCGAGGGCGATGTATCCTCGCCCTGAGGTCATATTCTCTACAAAGGAGCTCAAAAGGCCTAGAGACAGCGTAGCACCTCCCAAGCCCCCTAAGAGTCCGGAGATTATCACGCAAAGATACCGGATCTTGAAGACATCTACGCCCATCGTATCCGCGGCTCTGGGATGTTCACCGGCAGCCCGGATCCTAAGTCCCAAGGGCGTCTTATACAAGATAATGTGGGCTGCCGCGGCTGCTAGAAAAGCCAGGTATACAGGCGGAGTATGTTTGCCTAAAATCGCTCCCAACACAGGTAAGTCTCTAATAATAGGTATACTCCAGTCTGCCAGTTTGACAACAGAGGGCGACTGCCCTGCATGCCCGAAGGTCCGCCGCAGCAGAAAACCTGTTACACCGAGGGCCAAGATGTTAATGGCTACCCCCGTGACTACTTGGTCTGCCCGCAGGGTAATGCTCATCACCGCCAGGATTAAGGAGATCGCTGCTCCTGCCAGCATAGCCACCAATACACCCAACCACGGGTTTTGGGTATAATAAGATACCAGCATGCCGGCGAAGGCCCCAACCAGCATGATGCCTTCCAGGGCTATATTTACGATCCCCGAGCGCTCGGAGAACACACCGCCGAGGGAGGCGAAAATCAGAGGTGAAGCCATCCGCAAGGCAGAGCTTAAAAGCGCGCCACTGAACAGATCCAGTATGTTCACTCAGCATTCCCTCCCCACGACTACTGGGCCTCTACCAGTCGCTGCCCAGCCTTCTGGGACCGGCGCCAGCCGACAAGTCTCCGGATGATGTAGTCGGCAGCGATGAAAATAATAACCGCTGCCTGGACTATGCCCACGACCTCCTGAGGGACCTGGGCAACGCTCTGCATATTCTGGGATCCCCGGGCCATAATGCCGAACAGCGATGCCCCGGCTATAACGCCCAAGGGGTGGTTGCTGCCCAGCATTGCTACCGCAATCCCATCAAAACCATAGCCTGTAAACCCAAACAAGTCGTAAAACCTGTGCTGTACGCCCAGTACCTGCACGGCGCCGCCCATGCCTGCCAAAGCACCGCCGATCATCATAGACACAACTAAATTCCGCTCGACATTAATCCCTGCATAGCGGGCGGCTTCTGCATTCAGCCCCACTGCCCGGCATTCATAGCCCAAGGTGGTTCGCCAGAGGATAAAGTACACAACACCAGCCGTGGCCAAGGCAATGAAGAATCCGATGTTGGCCCGAGTAGGCGGCAGAAACCTCCACAACCTGGCCGACTCCAGGACCTGTTTCGTCACCGGCAGGTAGCTGTGACCCTTTAGGGGTCCAATTACCAAATAATGGGTGAAATAGAGGGCAATGTAGTTCATCATGATGGTATTAATCACTTCATGAGCCCCCAGCTTCGCCTTCAAGAGTCCAGGAACTGCAGCCCACAGGGCTCCAGCTAAGGCGCCAGCCGCCAAGGCCAAGGGCACATGGACAACAGCCGGCACTCCGGTTATCATGTAGCCGGCGATCGCTGCTCCCATCTGACCGATGATAAACTGACCCTCTGCTCCGATGTTGAACAAACCGGTTCGGCTGCAAAATGCCACCGACAGTCCAGTGAAGATCAGCGGTGTAATGCTGACCAGAGCTTCACCAAATCCCCTCCAGCTGCCAAAGGATGCCTCCCACAGAGCACGGTAAGCCAAGATGGGGTCCCGTCCCGCCCAGAGGATCACCACCGCCCCCACCAAGAGAGCAAGGAGCACGGCAACAAGAGAAACCCACAGCCGCTCCCAGCGGTGGCCGCTGCTTCCCTGCAGCCGCTCTGATGATATCGTCATGCACCCTGCACCCCCGTTCTCTTAAGCTGCCCGCCGGTCATCAAAAGGCCCAGCTCCTCTTCGGTGACCTCCTTGGGATCAACTTCGGCGACAAACCGCCCTTCGTAAATCACCACAATTCTGTCGCTCAAATTCATAAGCTCTTCCAATTCCAAAGAGATGAGCAAAATACCTTTACCGGCAGCGCGCTGCTCCAACAAGCGGCGGTGGACAAATTCGATGGCCCCCACATCTAAACCCCTGGTAGGCTGAGCAGCTATCAAGAGGTTGGGATCTGAGTCTATCTCTCTTCCCACAACCAATTTCTGCTGATTGCCGCCGGAAAGAGACCTGCCCACAGCGTCCACTCCCCGGGACCGGACATCATACAAGTCCAGGATTCTCTTGCCGTAGTTTCTTACTTCATTTACATCGTAAAGCAGCCCTTTGGTAAAAGGCAGTCGGTGATGCTTGCCTAAGACTGCATTTTCCCCCAGGGACAAATCCAGGATCATTCCCAGGCGCTGGCGGTCTTCGGGGATGTAGCCCAGTCCCAAATCCTTTCGTGCCCTCACAGAAAGGCCCGTTATGTCCCGACCTTGAAGATAG
>DUMM01000054.1 GCA_012839845.1 Bacillota bacterium
CGCTGCCGGCTCCCGCGGCTTCCGGCTTGCGGACAATTCCTTCCAGAAGCCGCTGCGCAGCTTTTCTCCGGGCAGCGGCCACGGATAGAATCACTTGATCGGGAGGTATGCCCTTCGATATGTTCTCCACGGAACGGCGGTCCCTGGGATGGAGCCAACTGGCGACTTCCTCATCACCCACTAAAAGGAGAAGCGCCGCAGTCCTAGCTGAAAAGGGGTATTGTCCCTTCATCGACCCGGTTGCTGCCGTAAGCAGCCGTTCAATTTGCAGCGGGTATTTGACCAGTTTTCTGCCCCGACGCTTTCCGCCCGTCTGAACCGGAAAGGCAAATCCTCCTCCAACCGCGCTCTCCTCAGCGTGCAGCACAGCGAGCTCTTTCCGCACTGCCTCCTTTAATCCCTCCACACCCCATCCCGAAGTACCGATGGTGGCGGCACAAGGGATACCCAGCCGCTCCTCGAGACGCTCCACATCTACAGCAAAGCCAAAGCGTTCAGCCTCGTCAAACATGTTCAGTACTAGAATCACACGAAAGCCCGCCTCCAGCAGGGCAAATGTTAAGGAGAGAGAATGCTCTAAGTTCTTGGTGTCGACTACATGGAGCACAAGATCAGCATCCTCCTGCCAGAGGAGCCGCCTGGTGACTGCTTCTTCTTCGCTGGCGGGAAGCAGACTGTAGGTGCCCGGAGTATCCACCACCTCTACCAGTTCTCCTTCAAGCATCATTTCTCCCCGGGAAATCTCGACAGTAGTGCCGGGATAATTGGAGACTACAGCGTAGCGGCCGGTGAGCTGGTTAAAAATGCCACTTTTCCCCACATTTGGGGAACCAACCAGTACTATCCGCCGCAACCCTCAAACCCCCTCCCATTGCTGGCGCAAACCCTCTGTCCCGGTACCTCCCTTGATCTTATGGCGGTGAATATTCCCATATGCTTCCCCTTGCCGTCTGTGTCTAAAGCGGCATGGGGGATTTCCAGCTCCCCAAGGTTCGGCTTTTTGCCTGCACATCAAAGCATAAGCAAAGCCTTTAGGGTCAGACTAAAAATACCAGCATATAGCGGGAGGATGAGAAATGCAGCGGTATAGGGAACCTGAGACCCAATGGGACCAGCATCGCCCACCAGGCCATTCCCGTCCCCGGGAATCCCGCAGACCCACTACGCAGATTAAAGCCAAGCCTCCGCCTGGCTCCCAAGCAAACGACGGACTTAAGGGAATCGTGCAGGAAACGCTGAGGAAGGACGTAAACCTTCGGGGCTACGGTCTAGAAGCCACCGTAATTGACAATATAGCCCGGGTGCAGGGGGTGGTAGATACCCTGGCGGAAAAGTTGTATATCAAAGAGCTGGTGACCAGCATTCCAGGTATCGAAGGTTATATAGACGGGGTGAGCATCAGTACCGATGGAGCTATTACCGACGAGGACGTGAGGATGGAAATCAGCGAAGAACTGGATGCCCATCCGATATCCAGGGGCAGAGTAGGAGTAGAGGTATGCGACGGCATAGCTTACCTCATGGGCAAAGTTCCGTCCAAAGAGGCAGAACAGGAACTGATGCGTGCGGCCAGCACCGCCCGAGGCGTTATCCAGGTAGTCAGCCAGCTGCGGATTGACCCTGACATGGAACAGTCGTAGAGCGCGACACGGCACCGGTGCAGAAGGGCTGCACCGGTACCGCGTACAGCTGCAGCTTAAACCGAAGCAGGCTACAGACCAAGCTCTTCGCTGATCCCTTGGAGAGCTTCCAAGCCCAAGCTGACAAACTCCTCCAGCTCCAACCCTATATCGCTGCAGGTTTGGATGATCTCCCGGTTGGCTCCTCGGGCGAAGCCCTTCTCCCGAAAGCGGTTCATGACAAACTCGGTATCGATAGAACTGAGTTTCTTATCCGGGTGAATCAGAGCCGCTGCTACCAAGAGGCCTGTCAGCGGATCGGTGGCATACAGGGCTTTGTCCATCAAAGACACCCTGGGACCCTTGTCAGCATGGGCCCGGACCGCTTGGACAACAGCCGGATCCACACCCAGCGACTCCAGCAACTCAGCTCCGATGACAGCATGCTGCTCGGGGTTGTCTTTCGTCTCTTCGTAATCTACATCATGGAGCAGCCCGGCCAAGCCCCACAGCACCTCGTCTTCTCCCAGGCGCTTGGCCAAACGGCGCATGATGGCTTCGGCTGCCAGCATGTGCTTTACCAAATTCTTGGTCTTTACATGTTCCTTGACTAAGGCTAAAGCTGCTTCACGTTCCACGAACCCAGCTCTCCCCTCTCTTTTTTGAGGACAGCTTCGCCCACAGTTCAGGCGTTCCCTGCCAACCGTTCCTGACCCTGGGAAGGCAAAGCCACCTTATACTTTAACCGAGGGGTATAGCTGGTATGCAGCAGTTCATGGGACATTTCGCCTAAGGGTTCACCGAGGAACTCCTCATAAAGCACCTTGATTGCCGGATTCTCATGGGATTTCCTCAGGGGCATGTTTCGGTCACCTGCATAAATCCCTTCTATGCGCTTTTGCCGTATCTCGGTATTGGTGGGGATGGGCTGTCCTCCGCCGCCGATGCAGCCTCCAGGGCAGGCCATGATCTCGATAAAATGATACTCTGCTTTCCCCTGTCGGAGCAGTTCCATCAGCCTTCGGGCATTGCCCAGCCCATGGGCCACAGCCACCTTCAGCACGGTGCCGTTTAGCTCCACGCTGGCTTCTTTAATCCCTTCCAGTCCCCGGACCTCGGTGAAGTCCAGCCTCTCCAGAGTCCTGCCTGTAACCAGTTCATACGCAGTCCGGAGAGCAGCCTCCATTACACCGCCGGTAGCGCCGAAGATAAGGCCAGCTCCAGTACTTATGCCCATAGGTGCATCATATTCGCCGTCGGGCAAGTTGACAAAATCGATGCCTGCTTCCTTGATCATCCTGGCAAGCTCCCGCACCGTCAGCACTATATCCACATCTTGATAGCCGCTGCTGCGCATTTCAGGCCGCTGGGCCTCGAACTTCTTGGCAGTACAGGGCATGACAGATACGGTGACAATTCTAGCCGGGTCCAGTCCCGCCTTCTTGGGATAGTATGTCTTTGCCAGAGCCCCAAACATCTGCTGCGGAGATTTGCAGGTGGACAAGTGGCCCAGCAGTTCCGGAAACTGATGCTCAATGAATTTGATCCAGCCGGGGCTGCAGGAGGTGATCATGGGAAGCCTGCCGCCGTTCTTCAGCCGCTGCAAGAGCTCATTGGCTTCTTCGACAATTGTCAAGTCGGCGCTGAAGTCTGTGTCAAAGACAGCATCGAATCCCAGCCGCCTTAGGGCGGTAATCATTTTGCCGGTGACGATGGTTCCCGGTTCCAGTCCGAACTCTTCACCCAAGGAGACTCGTACTGCCGGCGCTGTTTGAACCACCACATGGGTATCGGGGTCAGCTAAAGCTGCCCATACCTTGTCGGTATCGTCCTGCTCAGTCAAAGCTCCTACCGGACACACCAGCACACACTGACCGCAGTTGGTGCAGGCGGTATTGACAAGCTGCTCCTGCCAAGCCGGAGAGACTACTGTTTCGAAGCCCCGTTCCCTAGCGCCTAAGATGTTAACGCCTTGAATCTCACTGCATACACTAATGCACCGCCGGCACAGAATGCATTTGTTGGGATCCCGGACGATAGACGGAGACGATGCATCAATGGGATAGTGAGAGCGCTCCCCTTGATACTTTATCTCTCTAATGTTTAGCTCCCGGGCAAGCTTCTGCAGCTCGCAGTTTTGGTTGCGAAGGCAGGTTAGACAGTCTTGAGGGTGGTTAGACAGCATCAGCTCCACCGTGGTCCGCCTTGACTCCCGTACCAGGGGAGTATTAGTCTTCACTTCCAGTCCTTCGCTGACGGGAAATACGCAGGCTGCCTGCAGGCGGCCGCCAATTTCGACTACGCACACCCGGCAGCTTCCGGTTTGGCTGACATCTTTCAGATAGCAAAGGGTAGGGATATGGATCCCGGCAGCCTCAGCCGCCTGCAGCACTGTATAGTTATCGGGTACAGTTACCGTCTGCCCGTCAATTTTCAGAGTAACCATCAGTTCCTCGCCCCTTTCTCTTTATCCGCCTAACGCCTGACAATAGCATCAAACGGGCATTTTTCCTGACAAGCCCCGCACTTAACACAGCGATCTGTGTCAATAGCATGAGGCTCCCGCCGATTGCCGCTGATGGCGTTCTCCGGGCAAACCTTGACGCACAACCCGCATCCGCGGCAGAGTTCCGGTTCGATGTAGAAGTTGGTCAGCGCCGGGCATTGACCCGCCGGACACCGCTTCTCCCGGACATGTGCTTCATATTCATGGCGGAAATGCCGCAGAGTGCTCAGCACCGGATTAGGAGCAGACTGGCCCAGTCCGCAGAGAGAGTTGGCCTTGATATACTTGGCAAGGGCCTCCAGCTTTTCGATATCTCCTTCTTCCCCCTTGCCCTCTGTAAGTCTGTTGAGAATTTCCAACATTCTCTTGGTCCCAACTCGGCACGGCGTACACTTGCCGCAGGACTCGTCCCTGGTGAATTCCAGGAAAAAGCGGGCAATATCCACCATGCACGTGTTTTCATCCATCACAATTAGTCCGCCTGAACCCATCATAGAGCCCACTTGGGTGAGGGATTCATAGTCCATGGGGATATCCAGGTGTTCCTCAGTTAAACAGCCGCCGGAGGGGCCGCCTGTTTGGGCAGCCTTGAACTTCTTCCCCTTGGGAATACCGCCGCCGATATCAAAGATGATCTCCCGCAGAGTGGTCCCCATGGGCACTTCTACTAAACCGGTGTTGTTGATGTCACCCGCGACAGCAAATACCTTGGTGCCTCTGCTCTTTTCCGTCCCGATCTTGGCAAACCAATCCGCTCCGTTGAGAATGATGGGACAGATATTGGCATAGGTCTCTACGTTGTTCAGCAGAGTGGGCTTGCCGAAAACACCCTTTACGGCCGGGAAGGGCGGACGGGGACGGGGTTCTCCCCTCTTGCCTTCGATGGATGTCAAAAGGGCAGTCTCCTCGCCGCAGACAAAAGCTCCCGCACCGACGCGGATTTCAATATCAAAACTGAAATCAGTGCCGAAGATGTTCTTACCCAACAGTCCGTATTCTCTGGCCTGGTGAATGGCTTTGGAAAGCCGCTGTACCGCCAGCGGGTACTCTGCCCGCACATAGACAAACCCCTGCTTAGCCCCAATGGCATAACCGGCAATGCACATTGCCTCAATCACTGAATGGGGATCGCCTTCCAAGATGCTGCGGTCCATAAAAGCGCCGGGGTCTCCTTCATCGGCATTGCAGACCACGTACTTCTCATCGCCGGGAGCCTTATACGCAAACTCCCACTTCAGCCCGGTGGGGAAACCGGCTCCCCCTCTACCCCGCAATCCAGACCGCTTGATCTCATCAATTACCTCTTCCCGGGTCATGCTGCTCAAGACTTTTCCTAACGCCGTATACCCATCTCGGGCGATATACTCTTCAATGACCTCAGGATTGATGACACCGGTGTTCCGCAAAGCAATCCGATATTGCCTGCGGAAAAAGTCCATGTCCGAAGTCCGGGCCACCGGTTCAGCCCCTTCAGAAGGCCTATACAGCAGCCTCTTGACAATTCGTCCCTTGATAAAGTGCTCGTTCACTATCTCTCTGGCATCATCTGGAGTCAAACGCTGGTAAAAGACGCCCTCGGGATAGACCACAATCAACGGCCCCAGGTCACACGTGCCGATACACCCTGTCTCTACCACTTTAACCTCATCAGCTATGCCGGCCTTCTTCAGCTCATCTTGAAGGGCTGCCTCTACGGCTTTGCAGTTCGAAGAAACACAGCCCGCGCCGGCGCATACTAAGGCGTGCAATCGGTATACTGCCATCGTCATCTGCTCCCCCTCTACTCAACCCGGTGTAGTACGCTGTGAACATTGAATCCGCTGTTTCTAGGCCTTGGCTTGCTGCTCAGCTTGGATGTATTTGTCCAGAATCTCCCGAACAGCTTCCGGCTTCATCCGGCCGTAGACATCTTCGCCGATAGTCATAACCGGAGCAAGACCGCAGGCACCTACACACCGGGTTACGTTCAGTGTGAACAAGCCATCGGCACTGGTACCGTTGACATCAACACCCAGCTGCTGCTTCAGCTCCTCCAAGACAGCGGCCGCTCCTTTCACGTAGCAAGCCGTTCCCATACACACGCCGATGGTGTACTTGCCCTTAGGTTGGGAAGTAAACAGGGAGTAAAAGGTAATTACTCCATCGACTTCACTCAAGGGAACATCCAGACCCTCTGCGATCAGCACCTGCACATCTTGCGGCAGATATCCAAAGACTTCCTGAGCCTGGTGCAAAACGGGAATCAAGGCCCCGGGCTGCCCAGCATACCGAGCAATAATGTCTGCCAGCTTCTGATAGCGCTCGTCTGATGCCCGCATCGACTGACAGCAGCAGCACTGCTTGTTCGCCGCTCCCACTTTCAACCGTCTCCTTCCGCTGCTAACTTGTGCTTTTTGTAACAATTGTGTCTACGATTTCCTCTAAAAACCGCAATACACCCCTTCGCAAGGGGTGTATTCTGTAGTGTCCGCCGCAAGCAGACTTGTACCGGCAGGATATTTGTGAAACCATTCACAAATTACTCCGCCATTATATATGTTACCATGGGCTATCAGCCGAGTCAACAATCTAGTCAGAGAAAGTTCCTTTCGCCCTCCGCCTGATCTCCACCAGATGAATGGTCAAACCTGCCCCGATAATCACCAGTAAGCTGAAGGCCTGGGCTACTTTAATGGAGCCGAACAATACCCTGCTTTCTCTGAAAATCTCCACCACAATCCTCAGGACTGAGTACAAGATCAGGTAAAGCAGCCCCAGGTAACCGGGGAAGCGCCGGTGTTCCCGCTTGCGCTGAAGGTAGACAAAAAGAGCGAGGTTTAGTATGGCGGCGTATATCTGCGTAGCATGCCGGGGTCTCGGATCTCCCAAAGCAGCTGGAAGGCCGATGGGCAGGTCGGTCACATACCCGTAGCAGCAGCCGTTTAGCAGGCATCCTATCCTCGCAATAGCGGTACCTAAAGGCACCGCAGGCGCAACGATATCTGCCATCTGCCAGGGATTGTATCTACGGCGGCGGCAAAACCAGACTCCCACAACCACAGCCAAGATAAGCCCTCCGTGGAAGGACAAGCCGCCCTCGGCCACCCGCAGGATCTCCTGTGGATGCAGGCGATAGTAGGGCCATTCCAACAGCACAAACCCAATTCGGGCGCCGAGCAGGGCTGCCGCGCATACCACCAGGGCAAGATCCCAGACAAAATCCGCGGCAATGCCGCATCTCTGGGCGGTTTTGGCAGTAAGATACGTCCCCGCGGCGAAGCCGGCAGCCAAGAAAAAGCCGTAAGAATAGACTGTCACAGGGCCTATCTGCCACAGAACGGGATTCAACTCTGCAGTTCCTCCTTTGTTCCTACGCCGCGCTAAACTGCCTTGGAGCTACTTCCTATTCGATTATCCCCCGACGGCAGAATTCCAGGTGCAACCCGGAGCACAGCCGCAACAGAGCACCACCCGGCTGATATGACATCCCCTCGACGGAACTGCCTCAACATCAACCGCTACAAGGCTGTTATACCAGGCATCTGGCCCCTGTCCCAGCCCGATAGACCGTAGTACTCCAGAACGCAAGCTTTGATATCCTCCCAACTGCTTACCCGGTAAATGCCTTTCTCCTCGGGACGGTCCAGGTTGTGGGGTGCCGTCATCAAGAGGGCCGTCACGCCGTGGTCCCTGACATCTAAGCAGTTCTCGTAGCAATCATCCACAAACAGTTCAATCCCCAGCTCCTTACAGAGCGCACCTTTCCCATCTGTGAACCACAGGCCGTCGGGCCTAAATCCGTGACATGCCAGCCACTCCCGGGTGACCTTATCGTAGCAGGGAAAACGGGCGGTTATCAGGTGCACCGTGAAACCTGCTTCTTGAAGGAAGCGGACAAACTCCCGGCTGCCCCTATGGGGCTTGACCTTTCGGAAAACCTCTTCAGCCTTCTCCTCCATGAATCTATCCACTTCCTCCCAAGACAAGCCAAAAGCCGTCGTGAAGGCGAAGTCAGGCTCCAGCAGTCTAATGCCGGGAAAGTAAGCTTCAATTTCCCGCTGCCAGATATTTTTCCCATCTACCATCTCATCGGTAAGTACGCCATCTATATCGAAACCGATGATACGGCGGGGTTTATTGCCCGAAGTCCCGCGAGCAGCACTCTGATTCACTGTATCACTCCTTCTCAACTTGCAAAACCCCTGCTGCCCCTTGATTAAACCTGAGGGAAGGAGTAATATAAATTTTAGTTATCATCACGGAAGGGAGAGTGCTAATAGTGCCAACATACGAGTATGCCTGCGATAGATGCGGCCGCTTTGAGGTTGTCCAGAAAATTACCGCCGAGCCCCTTACTGAATGCCCAACCTGCGGCGGGCATGTCCAGCGCCTTGTCAGCAGGAACGTGAGCATAATATTCAAAGGTCCAGGATTCTACGTCACGGACACCCGCGCCGAGAATTCCAGCAAGACCTCCTCCGACGAGAAGGCCTCTTGAGGGTAATGAACCTGCAGTATTTCCCGGCAAGTTAGGCAGTAGAGGCGGGAGGTCTGTCTCCTCCTGCCTTTCTGGTCCCCGTATCCCCATCACCCGGTATCTGGAAGCTGATACATAAGTCTTTCAGCGGGCAGATTTGACATTGGGGGTTTCGCGCCTTGCAGACGGCTCTCCCATGCCGAATCAGCAGGTGATGGGCTTGATTCCACTCCTGTTCGGGCAGAAGCCTCTTAAGCCCCTCCTCCACTTCTTTGGGCGTCTTGCCCCTTGCCAGACCCAAGCGATTGCTGACCCGGAATACGTGAGTATCGACGGGCATGGCCGGTTTGCCGAAGGCGTTGGCCAAAATGACACTGGCTGTCTTCCTGCCCACTCCAGGCAGCCGCATCAAGTTTTCTAAATCCGCCGGCACTTTTCCTTCATACTCATCGACCAGTATCTGACACGCCCCCAGGATGTATCCCGCCTTGCTGCGAAAGAGCCCGCATTCCTGAATAATCGATTCCAGCTCCTCTCTGCCTAACGCCAGAATACCCTGAGGCGTATTCGCTTTGGCAAACAACCGAGCAGTTACTTTGTTCACCCTGGCATCCGTACACTGTGCAGACAGGATTGTGGCAACCAACAGCTCAAAAGGGGTAGTGTAATGGAGGGCGCTTTTTGCTCCAGGGTACAGTTGCTTTAGCCTAGACATAACCTCGACTGCTGCTTCCTGAGACAATTCGCTAGAAGGCCTTTCCACCATGTATTTCTTCCTTCCGGTCAAGTCTATGGAAAGCGCAAACGCGGAGTATAACCGCTGCACACTCTCACCCCCTTGGGCGTACCATAGCAGGGTGGGAGGGAGTTCCTATGCCTTTGCTGAAACGCCGCCTATCCCTAGACACCATACGGCAGCAAGTCATCGGCATCAACCAAAAGGTCCCCGTCTATGACGGACGGTATGTTCAATACGTCAATCTGGACAATGCTGCAACCACCCCGACTCTAAGACCGGTTCTAGACAAAGTGCTTGAGTTCCTTCCCTGGTATTCGGGGGTTCACCGGGGCAGCGGCTTCAAGTCTCTAATATCTACTGCCATTTTCGACGAAGCCCGCATGCGGATAGCTCGGTTTTTCAATGCCGATCCGGACTATCACATCGCCATTTTTTGCAAGAACACCACTGAAGCCATCAACCTAGTGGCCGCCCGCCTTCGATTCCAGCCGGAAGACATGGTTCTAACCACCATAATGGAGCACCATTCCAATGACCTCCCCTGGCGGCGGGTAGCCCGGGTGATTAGGGCCGACGTCCGGTCCGACGGTTCCCTGGATGAGGCGGACTTTGAAAAAAAGCTCTCCCTCTACCACCGCAGGATTAGGCTGGTCACAGTCAGTGGAGCATCCAACGTCACAGGATGGATCAACAACATCGACAAACTCGCAGCCCTGGCCCACGGTTACGATATTCCGATATTAGTTGACGGGGCACAGCTTGCCGCCCACCGGCGCATCAACGTCTCCACCGCTGACGACCCTTGCCGCATAGACTTCCTTGCCGTCTCAGGCCACAAGCTCTACGCCCCCTTTGGCACCGGGGTGCTCATCGGTCCCCGTGAGGTATTTGAACGAGGAAGTCCAGAAATCGTCGGCGGCGGTACTGTTGACCTTGTCACACCCTGGGGGGTAGAGTGGACAGAACCGCCAGCCAGAGAAGAGGCGGGGTCTCCCAATCTCATCGGTGTAATAGCCTTGGCCACGGCCCTGGATGTTCTCGCTGAGCTGGGCATGGACAACATTGCGGCCCACGAACAGTCCTTGACAGACTACGCTGCGGCTAAACTAGTGGAAATACCCGGACTAAAGATCTACGGTTCCACCAAACGCCGGGACAGAAGGCGCCTGGGTGTCATGTCCTTTTCTTTAGAAGGATATGAACACGGGCTGGTGGCAGCACATTTGGCCTTTTTTGGGGGTATCGGAGTGCGCAGCGGCTGCTTCTGCGCCCAGCCCTACATCCAGCGGCTATTAGGTCTGGACGGGAAAGAGATAGCAAGACTGCGGCACAGCCTTGCTGCGGGAAGAATCAAGCAGCTGCCGGGTCTAGTGCGCATCAGCTTTGGCTTATACAACAACCACCGGGAAATAGACCGGTTGGCAGAAACCTTGAAACTCCTGTGCTCCCGCCCATCTGAGTACTGGCTGCAGCACCTTCCATGGAATCCTGAACTTAAGTGCTACATTCCCGCTCACTTGGTCTCCCATCTCCATCGTATCAGCTTATCCTAACCTAAGGGTCTCCTGGGATTCTGGAGATTCGCTAAAGGTCTCATATATGACCTTGAATTCATCCAGGGCAGTCAAGAAGGCATCAACTATGTCGGGATCAAAGCGGGTCCCCCTTTCGGCGACGATCATCTTTACTGCGTCGTTAAAGGAGTAAGCCGGTTTATAGGGCCGGGGGGAGGTAAGGGCATCGAAGACATCCGCCAAGGAGACGATCCGGGCACACAGAGGTATTTCATCCCCCTTCAAACCTGAGGGATAACCTGTCCCATCGTAGCGCTCATGGTGATAGGCGGCAATATCAATAGCCCGCTTAAAGAGAGAATGATGCAGGCGGCTGGCTTCTGCTTCAGCTTCCCGCAAAGCCTGAGCCCCGATCAGAGTATGGCTTTTCATAATCTCAAACTCCTCTGGAGTAAGCTTCCCCGGCTTAAGCAGAATCCGGTCTGGGATGCCTATCTTGCCGATGTCATGGAGGGGGCTGAAGTAGTAGATGTCCCTGATGAAATCCTCGTCAATCGTCTCATTGTAAGGAGGACGGTTGCTCAGCGCTTTAGCCAAGGTGGTGGCATACCTGCGCATCCGCTTCAGGTGTTCTCCTGTCTCAACATCCCGATAGGCAGCCAATTTAGAAAATCCGATAATCGCAGTCAGCACCAAATCGCCGATCAAGAGTCCCTTTTCCAAGGCAGGGGCAATACTTCCCGCTGCCAGTTCGAGAAAAACCACGTGCTGCCAATCATAGGCATTGGGATATCGACTGGAGAAGAACAAGGCTCCCAGCACCCGGTCTTCGACCTTCAGGGGCAGAGTGATGCTGGAGCGCATCCCCTCCTCGACAATCAGTCTTGTGGACGCTGAATCGGGATGTTCCCTGAGATACTGATCGAGATCGCTGATGATCCGAGGCTTGCCCGCTTCGATGACCTTCGGCAAGCTGGTCTTATTCAGGGGCAGTGTATAGCCGTTATAGAGCTTCACCGGCATCCGAGAGCGGGCCCGCTCTGCCCGGATGGTTTTCCGCTCCGGGTCAATTAGAGAAACTCCAATGCGGTCATAGGGCAGGAATTGATGGAATGAATCGTAGATATAGTCGAAGATCTCCTCGAAGGATGCACCTGCGGCCAGCTTATTGCTGAGCTGCGTGAAGGTCTCTAACCTTTCCGCCATCCTGTTGAACTCTGCGGCCAGTTCGCCGACGCCGCCTGGCCAGTGGTTAGGCAGCCGCTGACTGAAGTCCCCCTGGGATATGCGTTGAATGACAGCACTGGCTTCCTGCAGCGGCCGCTGGTATTGGGTACGAATCAGCCTTGCCGCCTGATAAGTAAGCAGCACCGCGGCTGACACCAGGATGACTAAGGCCCACGGAAAACTGCCCGCTGCCAGTTCCAGTCCGGCGGCCAGTCGACCTTCTTCCACTACCCCTATCGATCCTCGCAAAACCCAGATAAGATATAAACTCAATCCCCCAAGAACAGCCAGGGATAGGCCTATTAGTGCGATAATAAGCAGTAGTTGACGGCTAGGACTTATACATCTGTTTTGCCTGTACTCCACAGCTCTACCTCTTTCCATTTATCGTAACATTCCCATTATCTTATCGGCAGAGATCTTCTCAACTTGATGGACTGCTTGAGCTTCCTGCTGAGAAAACCACTTTAGTTTTCCTGCGCCGGTCCGGGAAAAGGTATTAGTCAGTCACTTCAGGTGTTGGCAGATAGTGTGGTTGGTTCCCACCCAAGATGAGCATCCCTAGACGCCAACACAAAAGCCCCCTATAATGCCAAGTCCTATCTTCTAGCAGCAGAGAGCCCGTCCCTGCCTGCCTTGGGTGTCAGCTTACACATCTCGAAGGCTTGTGATTGAAATCCTTATTTTTTCGGTCAGCAGGTATTTTCCGATACTTGCCGAATTCTCCTTTTGGCTGTGCAATTTCGATTTTTGTTTCTTTTGGGGCATAATCGCCTCTGGACCTCACGTACGGGTCTGCTAGACCAGCTAGACAAGCTGCCAGGCCATCTCACAGGAATCTTTACTTACTCTCGTTTCTTGTTCCGATTACAAGGAGGGGTAGTATGAGTGTTCCCGGCAAGACTCTCAGCGAGACTGCTGCCGCAGTAGGTGTCGAGCCGTCAACCATCAAGTACTGGTGCGAAGAATTCAGCAACTTCATCCGCCCAGCTAGAACACCGGGCGGACATCGGCGGTTCAGCGAGAAGGATATCCAGGACCTTCGGTATATAAGGCAGCTTCTGCATTTCCAGAACCTGTCCATCAAGCAGGTCAAAGAGATGCTGAACGAAAAAGGCACCGACCAACTGGATACGGATGATCGCGACACCGCCGTAGTTCCTGGAGCCCCACCCGCTCCACCGGTAGCTGCTCTGGCACAGGAGTTATCTAAGCACCTGGAAAAACAGATGGAGCTCCTTGCCCGTCAGCAGCTGAAGGCACTGCAGGCGGCCGTGGAACAGACAGCCGCTGCGGTCCTGGATGAGATCCGAAATCTGGAAGCAGAACGCCATGAACAATGGAGCCGCCTCTTGGATCACACTGCTGGAAAACATAACGAGAAGATCTTGGCAGCAGTCCAAGAGCTAAAACGCACTCCGCATGAAATCGAGGAAATTAAGCGGATGTACGCCGAAGCAAAAGACCGGTGGCTCACCGAAGAAGCTAAGGTGCGGATGGAAATCCAGCGGCTGAAAAATGAGCTAAATGAGGTGCAAAACCAGAATCTGTGGCAGCGCTTGCTATGGGCACTGTTTGGCCGCAGCCGAAAGCTCAGCGAAGAGGACAGTTCTGGCAGCCAGCCTGATCCCACTGAATAGAATCTGGATCAAGCCGGCGTACGGCAGTGTACTCGTTTGGCACACGGTTGCCCCTTTTAAGGCCTATGAAGAGGGCGATAACCGCTGCCGCCGGCCCAAGAATGCCAGGATAAGGGATTGCCAGC
>DUMM01000055.1 GCA_012839845.1 Bacillota bacterium
ACGTTTCAACCCTCGCGCCCCGCGTGGGGCGCGACATAGGGAGTCTGGCAAAGGGAGTGATGGTATGGGGTTTCAACCCTCGCGCCCCGCGTGGGGCGCGACCAAGGTATTATATGATGATATAGGGAGTCTGGCGTTTCAACCCTCGCGCCCCGCGTGGGGCGCGACACTCGGGGTGCCTTGCCTGTTTTGCAACAATGGAGTTTCAACCCTCGCGCCCCGCGTGGGGCGCGACAGGCGGACGTGGACATCATGACTGGACTCCTGGAGTTTCAACCCTCGCGCCCCGCGTGGGGCGCGACTGCGTAGTCTGCAGACTAATCATGGTCGGCTTCGAAGAGCGCGTTCTTGCGAACCCTAGTATTTCGGAAGTTAGAATTAGTGCTCACCAGCTGCCAGTTTCCCCCAAACAATGGTACCGAGCCTGATTGCGAATCCTCCCCGTAATCAATGATCACTACAGGTTCGCAGTCAGAATGCTCACACGACAAAGAGTCCTTCGGGATCATATGTTTCTTTTGTTCCGACATGTTCAACTCGTCTTTTCCAATTATTGCCAAGAAAGTAGTAGCGCACACTATCTTTTTCTACGTCAATTAGGGATTCAAGTTGATGGCGAAACGCAGCAAACTGAGACGCGTCTAGTAGACACTCAAAAACAGAGTTCTGCACTCTCTGGCCGTAGTTCATGCAGTGTCTAGCAACTTGCCGCAATCTCTTACGACCTTCAGCGCTTGTCGTGTTCACGTCGTAAGTTATTAGCACCATCACTTTCGATCCATTCCTTTCTCTGCATGGTAAGCTGCATTATTCCGACACGGCAGGTTACTGCCAGAAGAAGGGAGGATACGCGTCCAAATCACCTCTGATGTAGCGAGCCATTAGCAGAGCCTGTACATACGGCAATAATCCTATTTGTGTTTTCTCCTTCAAAAAGGGATGTGTTATGACTTCTTGTTTCCGTCGCTGCCAAGCTGAAATAATGGCATTGCGGGTATCAGCTGTCATAGAGACTGCTTGGTTTTCTCGTTTCTCAAAACCCTTACTTGATACCTGTTTTCTATTCACTAAGGACAGGGCTAGGCGATCTACCAGATACGGCCTCAACTCCTCAATCAAGTCTAACGCTAAGCTAGGGCGTCCGGGTCGGTCTCTGTGTAAGAATCCAACCGCCGGATCGAGACCTACCGTCTCAAGGGCTGACCTCATGTCATTAGTGAGCAACGTGTACAAGAAAGACAGTATTGCATTCATGTTGTCCCGGGGAGGTCTCCGGGTACGACCGTCCATTGCAAAGTCCTCTTTTTGGGCCACGATAAGCTCATTGAACGATGAAAAGTAGACGTTGGCCGCCTCACCTTCAATCCCTCGTACGACAGATAGATCCGTGCAGCCAGAAACCCTGTCGAGACAGTCGCGCAATCTGTCACCAGCCCTTCGCAACTTGTCTGCGTCAACGTTCTTTCCGTGATCTCTGATGGCTCTTTGAAGGACCACACGGCAATTTGCAATCTTGGCAGCAACCAGCCAGCCAGCGACCATGGCAGACGTTTCTACATCTTGTGAGAGTCTGTATTGCTGTCGACGCAAGAGGACATTACCCGACGTTGGACCATGTATAGTGGCAAGGAACTTCCCGTGCTCCGTAACGAAACTTACGGTGACTCCCCTTTCAGCGCATAGCCCCATCAATGCTGGACTCATCCCAAGGTAGTTGAAAGCTACTATGCTTTCCAGCAGGTGGATTGGAATTCGTGCGAGCTCATTTTCCCCCTCTTTTATGACCACGTTCTCACCGTCACGACTCAAATACACATTTGGATTAGTCACATAAAGAACATTTAGCAGCTTTTTCATACTGTTTCTCCATCTCCCAGTGACGAGCTGAGACTCTTTCTTAGATACTCCGTCACTGAAGATCGCCTACGAGTTATCGTTGGCAAACAGACATCTATCATGGAACAGAACTCACAGTTGGTGTCACTCGGTGCTGAGGGAGTTATACCGAGTTCATAGACACGATGCATTTGGATCGCTAGTTCTCTTACCCGCTGCCGCAACTGGTGTTCCATCGGGACAATGACGCGTCTGCGGGTCCTACCGTAGAACAGAATGCCGTGTGGAATGGTGATACCGAACATCTCTTCAAGACATATACACTGGGCGCACACCTGCACTTCATCTCTATCATCAGGCTTTGGTTGACCTCGTTTGTACTCGACTGGTATAGGCAACCAACGTCCCTTTCGCCCTGGAAGTGCAATCCCTCCCTCAGATTCAGATGCTAGCTGGAACTCCACTACATCAGCAATTCCATACAGTCCCAGATCATAAGAGACAAGGGGCAGAGAACGGACCACAAGGATATCGCCCCTTGCCTCCGTTGACAGTACACTGTGGACGCGCTCATGCAGCAACGTGCCTTCGACAGTTCTTAGGTTGTCCTGCCACTGACGTTCAACGTAGATCAGAGCCCATTGTCGAGAGCAATATGCAAAATGCTGAATGCCGGATAGTGGCAGCAGAGACTCATCATCATGCCAAGAACTCATATTTTTTCAATCACCTTGATGCTGCTCGGTATACTAGCCTTGTCAAATATCACTTCATAGTCGTTATAGGCTCGTGCTGGTCTCGACATATCCTTCCGCTTGACTACAATGGCTTCAAATAGCTTATGAGCTGGAGCGTTTCCAAGTTTGGAGCTGTGTTCGAAGACAATCAGCCGTCTACTGGACATCTTGCCCCGAGAAGCAGACCTATCGTGCTCGAACATGTTTACCAGAGCTTCCCACAGAAGATCTAGGTCTGCTTGAGAGAACCCGGTTTTCTCAGCTAAGCAAGCAGACACATATCCTTCTAACCTATACAGAGCATACGGAATGATGTGCTTTCGTCCCATCTCTCTGTCTTTTCGGTCTGCATCTCGCTCGGAGGTCACTGCCATGCGTGTAATTGTTATCTCCTGCGGTATGATCGGATCTATGCTCCGAGAGAAACCCAGCTGCACAGGCCCTCGAACTTGACCACAGTTGATTTCAGTGGTCATTACAGCACCAAACGCCCTAATGTCATAGAAGTGACGGCACATGAAAGCGGTCAGTTTCGCAGCTTCTTCCGCATCCGCCGGCAGCTTTTTGTCAGCTGGCTGGATGTTGAGAGCATCATATGCTTTCCGATGCTGCAAATTTAGGATGGCTCCTTCTCTGACGTAAATGTCGTAACCCTCCGCCCCACCTTTAACTATGTCCACATAGTTTCGGATTTTTCGTTTGATGCACACGTCCGTCACTATTCCGTGACTGGTCTCCGGATCTATACGAGGTAAATTGCCGGCATCGGGATCCCCATTGGGATTTCCGTTCTCAACATCATACAGCAGTACAAACTCATAGCGGTTCTTAATCGGCTCTATCATTTTCCTCCCTCTTTTCCTTCACTTGGTTTGTAAAAAGCTTCCCGCTGGTGATAGTACCCCAGCATAAACATTCCCTGCTCGCTCAAAGACAAATGGGACGGGAAGTCATCAAGCTTCACCATGATCTCTTCGATGCGGCGGTCAAGAAGTGTACCATATTCGGCCTTTTCAATATGATGCTGTGCTAAACGCAACAGCTGTGGAAACACAGCCCGCGGAGTCGCAGACGCCGAACCAAAGAAGCGATCCCGAATAGTAGCGCTGAGGTTTGGATTGGCTTCTTGTTGAGCTTTCTCAAGGACTGCAAACAAACGACCCAACAGGTATGCAGTGTCAGTACACTCTTGATTCAGACCCACAGTAATATACACCCCTTTCTCTTCTCTGTTGTAGGATGAACTAATTATGCGCTGCCTGCGAAGCAGGCACGCCTTAATCACTGCCGCACGGACGAAATTAACCTTCATATCGGCCCTAATGCGAGATAACATCATTGAGTACAAACTCTGCGGGTAAGGAGTTCCTTGTAATACTGCCCGCATAAGCCCACCTGTCAGAACCGGGGGCGGTGTGCGCTCGCGGTCGGTTGGAGGGGCCGTTTCCTGTAGGATCCTGTTTACCGGTAGTACGAAATATTCTGGAAGGCTTCTCGGTCGCTCAATCTCCATATCCTGGTGGTGCTGTAGAACTCGTGTCAGCAGGGTTCCGAAAGTGTCTACATGCCAAAAACGCACGGATAGCCGACTGGCATTTGGTGACAAGCCTAGAATATAGAAGCGGGAGTTCAAGTCAACGTCTAGTGCCTCAAGCTCGAGGGACGCACCGGCACGGACCCTGACTAGGATATCGTGAATCAACTTTGTAGTCTGCCGATCGATCTGATTGCCATCAGGGAGTTGGCGGTTAGTCGCATCGTCTCTCGCAAACAACAGCTGGGCCAATAGATCTTGCTCGAGGCTGTCACCCCCTCGCTCGGACCAGAAAACCACAGTTGTGCCGGGTTCAAGCTGTATGCTGTACTGTCTGTTGGACAGCATGTAGTTTAGCGCAGTCGTATAGCCGAAGGCCACTTCTTCACTTACGGGCGCATTGAACCCCTGCTTCTTGCCGTAGGATTCAAAGGCATTCAGGTTGAAAGACACCAATGAGGCACCGCTTGATTGCGCACCCCTAACACCTTTGATGCTGGGATGCAGTCGAGCTATAGGGCCGATCTCACCCGTGACGAGGCACTGTGCAACAACTTTAGAGCTGGTTCGCTGCTTGTATTTGATCCAAGCGGTCCGGACCTTCGGCCGCTCATGGATATACCCTGGTTCTCCGTCAAGTCGAAACACGATATTGCCGCCGTCGAGAACCTCATCAAGTACTGCTTGCAGAACAGGATATTTGGGAGCGTATTGCGGCGACCAGTTCTTGAAGTACATACAGACAGCCCGCGCACCCGGGTCATCTACCTGTTCCAAAATAGACAGGTGAAGTTCCTTGCTCGCTTCAAATGCCTGGAGGGCCCTGACAGGATTATCCATGTCTAGCCCCAAAATATAAGAGCTTCCGTCGCATAGAAAATTCGCCCGTATCCCGGATGTTCGCTTACCCTGCTCGGGTACCTCCATCTCCATTGGGACAATTCTCTTTCCCCTCTGTTCCCCCAATGGAACTACATCCAGCAGGTCTCCTTCTTTGGATAGATTAAAGGCGAAGTGTACTTTCGCTACGCTATATCCCATAGAGGGGATGTCGCAATTGGGATCAGACCTAAGAAGCTCATAGCAGTTATACAGAGCGTCAAGCATGCGCAGTCTTTCCCCTTTCCATGCGAGGGACGTCGATCACCCCATTCTTCATCACTGCTCTAAAAAAATGGGGTGTCATGTCTGCATCAAAGTCGATATCCAGCAGCATCCACCCTAAATCTATTTCCTGACCATCATAGAAGGAAGGTACCGCTGACAAATCTGTCTCAATGAGTTCAAACTGTGCTGGAAACTCTCTACACCCCAGATATGGCCGATGAAAACACTGCCCGGTCCTTGCACGGCGCAAGAACATGCTGTAATGCTTTTCCGGGGTGTCCTCCTCCAGAGCTTTGTTTGTAAGCTCGAAATGAGCCTCAATGACGTAAGCTACATCCCTCAAAAGCAGAGTTGCCCGTTGTTGCCGGTCCTCGGTAACGTACTGAGCTAAGTGTACGGGCTGCCCTCCCATAGCTGTCTTTACATTTCTCGCCGGTATCTTGTTGCCTACCTCATTTCGTCTGATGTTGTCAAACCGTATTTCGTTGAGCACCTTTACTCTGTCCACTACCCAGCGTATAGCTGGCTTCCAATGAATAGCTTCCAGAATGCCTCGGGCTGCAGAGGGAGTGATGACATCGTAACTCACCCGCTCTGTCTTCATTTCGGGACGAGAAAAGCACGCATAATCCCCCCATACTTTGAGCCTCACTCCATAACCCATAGTTTCACCCCTTCCTAGAAAATGAGATCCATATCGAGTGAGAACTCAGGAATGGAAAACCCGGTCTCCTCGCTATAAAATGCGGGTTCCCTTAACACGAGATACTGTTCTGCAACCGCTTCTAGGGCACCCCTTTGTACCAGCTCAGCGTATTCATTGCGGTAAATTGAAATTGTATACCTCTGCAGCATTCTTGACAGCTGTCTTGACGGGCCCCGCCACCTGGCCTCTTCCAGTAAGACTTCACACTCTTGGTTTCTAGGTATTATTATCGAAACCATATCGTTTTCGATTATCTGAAACTCCCCCGCGACAGTCGCAAATGGGAAGGCTAGCTGTCTTGCGCCTTCTTCAAAGATCCTGACAATGCCCTTCTTATCCAGCCGTTCTCTTTCGATATCATAGAGCAATTCGAAGTATTGTTTGACGGCCTCCAGTGACAGGGGATCCTCGTGATCCCGCATTACTATATCAGCGATGGCAGCAGTCCGGCTGAACCAACCCCGGGGTAACCCATGCTGTTCGGGCCGAAAGACGTAAATATCCCCCTTCTCTCTCCTGCCCTCGCGGTTACACCGCCCGGCCGCTTGGGCTATGGAGTCTATGCCGGAAATAGACCTGTATACCACGGGGAAATCCACATCAACGCCGGCTTCAATGAGCTGTGTGGAAATCACACGGCACTCTTTCCTACTCCTAAGGGCCTCTCTGATTTCATCCAGTTTCTGAGCCCGGTGGGCGGGATACATTCTGGCACTAAGATGAAATGCCCCGGGACCTTTGATTCTCTCAAAAAGCCTTTGCGCGTGGTCGCGGGTATTGACGATGCAGAGAGCTTGATGATGCTGTAGTATCGCATTTGCCAATTCTTCATCGTTAACGGTGTCCATTTTCTGTACCTGAACCCGCCGGAGAGCTTCATATAGGTGAATAGGGTCAGGGATTATTTCCGACACAACGATTTCATCGGGAATGAGGCCACTCAAAGCCGGTTGAGTCGCCGTACACAGCACAACGGTTACGTGATAATTCCTGACCAGCTCCACCAAACTTAGCACGCACGGCCGCAAATAGTGAGTGGGAAGCATCTGGGCCTCATCTAGGATCACAACACTGTTAGCAATATTGTGCAGTTTCCTGCACCGAGAGCTTCTCGATGCGAAGAGCGACTCAAAAAACTGCACGTTTGTGGTCACTACAATAGGAGCATCCCAATTCTCCGTAGACAGCATCAACCGATAAAACTGATCGTTCGCAGCCTCTTCTTCATCGAGCATTGAGAACTGATAGTTGCTGTGATGCTCCAAGACGCAGTCTTCCCCGACAGCCTGCCTGAACACATCGGCATTCTGTTCGATAATACTCGTGAACGGAATGACATAGATAACTCTATCCATGCCGTGCAGAAAAGCGTGCTTCAAAGCAAAAGCTAGAGAAGAAAGGGTCTTCCCCCCGCCGGTGGGAACTGTCAGGGTAAAGAGACCTGGCGGTTGTTCGGCTTTTTTCCTGCACGCATCCAAAATCTGCCCACGCAGTCGATTCACATTCGTCGGTCTTGCCTTTTTCGTTATCCCTTCTAGATGGGAGTCTAGCGCTGTTAGGAGCTCAGGGATAGACCTATACTGCCTTTCGCGGATGCGGGCTTTGTCGGCCTGCATAAAGCTTTCCGTATCCAGAAAGTCGGCATCGACAAGGCATGAATACAGCAACCGTATGAAAAACTGAATGCTGAAACCCGGATTGGTTGCAAGATGAATCGGCAGCGGCAGGTCTGATGGAACATCTGCGAGGACTTCTTGAAAGTCGTTTGAAAGCGATGGGACATCCTTTGTCAACCGCCTGCAGAGTGAGTCGGTGTCTGCTGGACTGCCGTAATCGGGTAAACCGGAGTGGTGACCGGCGATCGCGTAGGCCAGGAGCCGACCAACAGCTGTACCATATAGCTTCACTGCCTGTTGAGCTCCCGATGTTGAGTGATCGACCCGAATCATGCAGCCCTTAAGGCGTCGCTGGAATTCCTCTGAGTATTTGCCGATATCATGAAGGAGCCCCAAAACGTACCCGAAATGGCCTGCGCAGAACTTGTCGGCAAACCGTGCGGCCAATTTCGCAGTATTCTGCAAATGGGTAACGAGCGGCTGCCACTCCTTCTCGCTCGCATTCTCCCTAGAATGGGCGTAATAAGTCATACCGTTCACCACACAAGTCTGCGTATCATCACGAAGACTGCTAGAGAAAAATATGACCTGGCTTTGCTCTGCTTAGGAATGCTCAGGATAGACTGTTATTAACAAATTTTCTCTTACTTGCATGAGTTTTCCTTCTTGTGAACTATCCGGTTAGCATCCAAAAAGAGTGCTAAATCATATAGGGTAGTGTTTGAAATGTGGGCAGCAGTGGAGCTAGGTCGTAACCTACACTACTGCCCCTGAAAAGGGGAAATTCCGCAGGCCCTGCCTCACCTAGAAGCCCTGCCAGTTTTCTCTTCTTCAGACAGCCTGACCATACATCAACAGCAGAAGGCACTGAATCTCCCGGACAGCTACTGAGAAAAGAAGACGGCCATAGACGATCGAGTAGGGCAGCGCTAGCTGATCATTTCTAGCGCTGTCCCTCTCACAGAACCGTGCGTACGGGCCTCGTACACGGCTCCTGGTAAACCTCAGTCAAGTCGTTTCGTAGTATTGATGCAAGAT
>DUMM01000056.1 GCA_012839845.1 Bacillota bacterium
GTCCTTCTACCTATACTAGGAGAGTGCTCAAACAGCTTAGTTCAATCACTATCATCTAGCCATGTGCTCTGCCGGCCTAAATCGGGCCAGACTCTTTCTCCCAGACCTACAGTATCTTGACGCTATCGTCCTGCAACAGACAGGATTGACAGACCTTTGCGGGAATGTAGTATAATAGCCAAAACGGATGTCGAATCACCACATCCTCTCATGCGGTGCACACAGATCTCACAAACGGTCTCTACGAGGATGAGTGTTCATGCCCAACAAACACCGGCGGGGTGGTGTTAAACAGCAGCACTCCATTATTCCAGGCATACGCAAGAAATTGGAGAAGATCGCTGCCTGTCCATATGTGCAAGCAGTGACCCCTGGCCGCATCTCGTCTGCGGCCGGCAGTCTCGAACCAGTGATCGTCTTTCAGTATTTCCAAGCTAGCGGCATGAAGCTCATCGGCAAAGTTCCCGGAGCAGTTCAGGAAATTTTCGTTGTCACCTCTCAGCCGGAGGCAGCGCTCAACTGGCTGACAGCTGCTAACCTGGTGGTTCTAGAGGAAAAACGCCCAGGAAAACCTTACAGCCAAAGGCGCAGAGGAAGGACCGGCGCTGCAGACAACGCCGTGAAACCTATCCACGAAGCCTCCCCAGACACCATGCAGCGTTACATGCAGCTTCTCAACGGCAGCAACGGCCCCCTGATGGTGACCGTCGGCGACCGGCTCAACGGCAGCCTCAGCAAGTTCAAAGCCAAGCTTGTGCGGCAGGTCGAAGCAAAGAAAAACTCAGCGGGCAGCAATCTCAAGCAGCCCCACACAGCTGCCGGCCGCCAGTCAACCGCTCCGCCGGCCACCATGGAACAGTAGCTCAAGGCCGCTGACAAACAAGGACCTGAGTACTGGCGCAGAATCAAGACTGAGAAAGAACCCTAGCTCAACTGGCACGTTTCGCCCTGCTTTTGTCCAGCACAGCTTTCCGCAGCCTGATGCTCTTAGGAGTAATCTCCACCAGTTCATCTTCAGCCACAAAGGCCAAAGCCTCCTCCAAGGAAAGGATCCGGGGCTCGTCGAGTTTTGGGGCGACCTCGGCGGTTGACGACCGCATGTTGGTGACATGCCTCTTCTTGGCCGCGTTGACATATAGGTCATTTTCCCTAGAGTGCTCGCCGATGATCATGCCTTCATATACCATAGTCCCTGGGCGGATAAACAGAGTGCCCCTTTCTTGGATATTGGCTATGGCGTAGGCAGTGGCCTCCCCCTGCTCGCAGGCTACCAGCGCTCCGCTGCTCCTGCTGGGAATATCTCCCCGGTAAGGGCCGTATCCGTAAAAGGTATAGTGCATAATGCCTGTACCCTTGGTTTCGGTGAGGAAATCTGAGGCAAAGCCGATTAGTCCCCGGGTGGGAACGATGAACTCCAGTTTCAGCCGACCGTCCGCCATCTGAGTCATGTTCAAGAGTTCACCCCGCCGGGTTCCCAGTTTTTCCATCACCACTCCCATGTACTCGCTGGGAATATCCACTATCAAGCGTTCCAGGGGTTCAAGCAGACCTTCATCTGATTCTTTATACAGCACCCTTGGTTTGGACACTGCCAGTTCATAGCCTTCCCGCCGCATGTTCTCAATCAGAATCGAGAGGTGGAGCTCACCCCGGCCGGCAACTTCAAAAACATCAGGATCTTCTGTTTCTCGCACCCGCAAAGCTACGTTGATCCGCTTTTCCCTCTCCAGCCGCTCCCGCAGGTGGCGGGAAGTCAAATATTTCCCCTCTTGACCGGCAAAGGGACTGTCGTTTACCCGAAACAGCATCATTAAGGTAGGCTGGTCTACCTCCAGGGGCGGCAAAGGGGCTGGCTGTTCAGCGGAGGTAACGGTATCCCCAATCTCCACCCCGTCTATCCCTGCTATAGCCGCAATTTCCCCGGTAGGCACTGTTTCTGCCGGCACCCTCTTGAGGTTCTCGAAGACAAACAGCTGGGTGATGGTCTCATACTGCAGCTTATCAGTACCTCCCCGGACAACCACTACTTGGTCGCCCCGGTTGAGTATACCGTTATGCACGCGCCCAATGGCGATGCGGCCGATGTACGGGTCGTAATCCAAGGTGCTGACTAGAAGCTGTAAAGGAGCCTTATCGCTGCCCCCGGGTGCAGGTATATGGCGAATTACAGCTTCCAACAGGGGTTTCACTGAACCGCGCCCCTTCTCCACAGCCTCCAAAGCATCATCCAGGTTCTCCTCTATGATACCTAAACGGGCTGACCCATAAAGCACGGGTGAATCCAGCAGCTCCTCATCGGCTCCCAGATCTATGAAAAGATCCAGCACCTCATCGACTACCTCCAAGGGACGGCAGTCTGGCCGATCGATCTTGTTAACCAATACTATAAGCTTCACCCGCCGGGCGAGGGCCTTTTGCAGCACAAAGCGGGTCTGGGGCATAGGGCCTTCAAAGGCATCCACCACCAGCAAGGCGCCGTCCACCATGTCCATGATCCGCTCAACTTCCCCGCCGAAATCGGTGTGGCCCGGTGTATCGACAATGTTGATTTTGTAACCTCCATAGCTGACCGCCGTGTTCTTGGCCAAGATGGTAATGCCCCGCTCCCGCTCTAGGGCATTGGAATCCAATACCCGTTCCTGGATATCGGCGTTGGCCCGGAACACTCCCGTTTGCTTGAGAATTGCATCTACAAGCGTGGTCTTGCCGTGATCCACATGGGCAATAATCGCTACATTGCGCAACTCCATAGTTAACCTGCCTCCTAATGGAAAAAACACAGGTTTAAGACTACACATCTTGTATAGGTATTGTCAAGAAAAACGCGGGAAGATAAGTGCGGCACCGCCGATGACTGTTGAACTCTACCTTGTCTGGAAAACTGGGGGAGTTAGAAAAAGCCTGGGATGAGCTGCCGAGACAAATAGGCAAAGAAAGTCCCCACCAAACCGCCGGCCAGCACATCACTGGGATAGTGAACTCCCACGTAGATGCGGGACCACCCCACCAGCGCTGCCCACAGCAACCACAGCGTAGAGTATGCAGGAAAGGCCAAGGCATAGCTCACTCCGACGGCAAAACTGGCGGTAGTATGTCCCGAGGGAAAAGAATAGGCGCAGATGGGCACATTGAAAGTGCGGATGTGATCCAATCGAAAAATGGGACGGGGGCGGTTGACCAGCCGTTTGACTATGTGGCTCACCAAAGAACTGCCGGCCAAAGCGGCAAAGGCCCTGCTGCCGGCAACAAGATAATTACGCCGCTCGTAAAGACCAGCCAGCACGGATGCAAGGGTAATGCCGATGGTAAAACCTGCACTGCCGGTATGGGTGATCCACACAGAGATCTTGTCCAGCAGTCTGCATCTGAAGCGGGTATTCAACAACCGAAACAACCACTCATCACTTGAGCGGATTGCCGCCATACGCTGGCCCCCTCACCATTGGATAACCTTAGTTTATCACATCTATTTTGATCGCGCAGTAGAAAATTCACAGGGGCCAGCCATACATGGACAGCCTTCCCTCTAGACGCAGTTATTGACTAATCTAATCCCGTGAGAAGTGGTGCAGACTAAGGCTAGAACGGGACGCAAAAACAGGAGGAGCAATCATGTACTTCGACAAATACCTGCCTCGAGTGGCTTATTTTTGCATGGAATACGGCCTCCATGAAGAACTGCCCATCTACGCCGGCGGCTTAGGAATTCTGGCAGGAGATATCCTCAAGAGCGCCCATGACCTCCACCTGCCTATGGTGGGTATAGGGATCCTATGGCAAGAAGGATATACCGCCCAGTTCATCAACGAGAACGGTTGGCCCTACGACCGGCCGGCAAGCTTCTCACCGGAGCTGCTTCAGGATACAGGGGTCACAGTGCACGTAACCATCAGAGATGATGAAGTACCGGTGCGGGTGTGGAAAGTAGATTCTTTTCACAATGCCCCCCTGTACCTCTTGGATACAGCTGTCCCGGGCAGCAATTACCATTGGGTCACCCGGCGGTTATACGCAGGAAGCTCCTATGACAGAATTGCCCAGGAAATAGTCCTGGGCATTGGGGGAGTGCGAGCTCTAGAAGCTCTCGGCCATACTCCGGATGTCTACCATTTCAACGAGGGACACGCGGTATTAGCCGGCATTGAACTAATTCGGCGCAAAAAAGCTGTGGGAATGACCTTTCATGAAGCTCTAGAGTCCACCAGGAAAGAAGTTGTCTTTACCACCCATACCCCAGTCATGGCCGGAAATGAAGAACACGACCTTGGACTTCTGGAATACATGGGTGCCTTCAACGGTCTGTCTTGGGACGAAATGAAACAGATAGGCGGCGACCCCTTCAACATGACGGTGGCAGGACTCCGCCTTTCCCATATGGCCAACGGCGTTTCTACACTCCACGGCATGACAGCCAGGGCCATGTGGTCAGACAAAGAGGACCGAGCCCCTATAGTTTCCATTACCAACGGCGTCCATATCAATACCTGGATGCATCCGGAAATCCGCAAAGCCTATGAAGCCAACAGGGATCTGTGGGAACCCCACATGCAGGCAAAGCAAGAGCTGCTCAATGCCGTAGCTAAGAGAACTGGGGTGCGGCTCAATCCTAAAGCACTGCTCATCGGCTTTGCTCGCCGTGCCGCCTTGTATAAGCGTCCAGGGCTGATCTTCCACCGGATGGATATCATTGGGCCGCTCCTGGAGAGCGGCAGGATTCAGCTGATTTTTTCCGGCAAAGCCCATCCCCAGGATGAAGCAGCTAAACGCCAGGTCAGCAAGATCGCAGAGATAGCAAAACAGTTCCCGCAGAGTGTCGTCTTTCTGGAAAACTACGACATGGCTTTAGGACGCCTTCTCACCGCCGGCTGCGATGTCTGGCTGAATAATCCCCAAAGACCACTCGAGGCCTCGGGCACATCGGGCATCAAGGCTGCCCTCAACGGCTGCCTCAACCTGAGCGTCCTTGACGGCTGGTGGGTAGAGGCCTGCCAGCACGGCGTTAACGGCTGGCAGTTTGGCGGAGGCTACGAAGGGCCGAGCCAGACTAATTACGACGCGGCCGGCCTCTATGAAGTACTGCTGGAGGAAGTGATTCCCACTTACTATGAACACCCCGAACGGTGGCGGAAGATGATGGTGGAGAGCATCAAGTCCACCTATTACAGGTTTTCTGCCCAAAGAATGCTGATTGAGTACTACAATATTATGTATCAGCCTTCCCGTACGGCAAAACTTCTGGCTGAAGAAATCGAACGGGCTATCGCCGGCAGCCTTCTCTGACCTAGATGGGAAGTGGATTTGCCGTGAGGCTCAAGAGGCCGAGGTAAGCATCATATTGCTCAGCCTCGGCCTCCCGTTTTACCACCGGCGTTCTCCACGCCGCATCGTCCGCCGTTTTGCGGTTATCCCAGCGGCAGATAGCTGGTGCGGTAGTCACCCAAGCCAGCCACCAGGCTGGTAATATCTGCATAGCTGTACCCGTGAGCCATCAGGGGTTCGATTATGTTCCGCCTTATGTCGGGCACGTAGCATTTCATCAGTTTGCCGGTGCCCGTCAACCTGTAGGTTTCAACACATGCGGGGACCAGCACCGAATCCCCCGGCTTGAGGGCAAGATAGGTACCGGACAAGTCATCTTCCAGGCCAAGGCTCCCATCAAGGCAGGTGAAGAGGAAAAAACGCTCGCCGTTGGTTCTTTCCACGGCGGTACCATCAACACTCAGTATCTCCAAGGCAAAGTAGCGGTTGGCTACCATGACGCTTCTTTGCCCTGCCGGTTGGGGAATTGTCACCCCGGCCGCTGGACCGGTCCTTTGCCCGGCAAACTGGATCACATCCAGGGCTTTCTTAATATGAAGCGGGCGAGTGTTGCCTTCGGCATCAACCCGGTCCCAATCGTACAGCCGGTAAACGGTGTCGGAATTCTGCTGAATCTCTGCCACCATAACCCCTCTACCCAGGGCGTGGACGGTGCCCGCCGGCACATCGAAGACATCGCCGGGCTTTACAGGCACCCGGTTTAGGTAGCTGGCCAGCGTCCCACGGGCAACGGCTTGCTTCAAGGCTTCTCGGGTTGCTCCGGGCTTCAGACCGTAGATAATCTCCGCTCCGGGGTCTGCGGCAATTACATACCAAGCCTCCCACTTGCCCGGATCTCCCGACTCATGATCAGCTGCGTACTCATCATCCGGATGCACTTGTACAGAGAGATAGTCGTTGGCATCCAGTATTTTCAGCAGCAGGGGGAACTTAACCAAAGCCGAATCGGGCAGCGCTGTACCTATCAGGTCCCTTCCATAGCGGCTGACCAGCTCAGTAAGGCTCGTCCCCGCTAAAGGTCCGTTGGCGACAATGCTGACCCCCTGGGCATGGGCAGAAACTTCCCAGCTTTCTCCGATGCTGCTGCTGGGGAGTACTCTGCCGAACTTCTTACTGAGAGCAGTCCCGCCCCAAACTTTTTCCTTATAGATTGGATGAAACCTAAAGGGATATGGCTTGTTCAACTGCAGTCCTCCCCGCACTCCTTCAGCCGCTATGCTGGTACAGCCTCTTTTCCAGGGCCTCCCGTTCCTTTTCAAAACCGGGCTTACCCAACAGGGCAAACATGTTTCGCTTGTAAGCTTCAACTCCAGGCTGGTCGAAGGGATTGACTCCCAAGAGGTATCCGCTGATAGCACAAGCTTTTTCGAAGAAATATACCAATTGTCCAAAGTTGTACTCATTGATACGGGGAACCCGCACCACGAGAGTGGGAACACCGCCGTCTGTATGGGCCAGTAATGTCCCCTCCAGCGCCTTGCGGTTTACGTAATCCACCGTCTTGCCGGCTAGGTAGTTCAAGCCGTCCAAATCCTGTTCTTCTCTGGTAATGGCAATCTCCGACTGGGGATTCTCCACTTGAATTACCGTCTCGATTAGAATCCGCAGGCCTTCTTGAATATACTGACCAAGAGAGTGGAGATCGGTAGTAAAGTCTACAGAGGCAGGGAACAGCCCTTTATGGTCCTTGCCTTCGCTTTCTCCAAAGAGCTGCTTCCACCATTCTGCCAGGTAGTGAAGGGCCGGTTCA
>DUMM01000057.1 GCA_012839845.1 Bacillota bacterium
CCGCATACTCCTGCCAGCATGCGGTTGTTTTGCGAACGGGTGAGTCTTCGCAAAATTACCCCCTCCCCTCTCCTTCACTGACCATCTGACCGTCCCACCACTCTCAGGCCTTTTCAACGTTGATCCCGCCGTGCATTGAGCGGGCAACGACCCGAATGCGGGCATCGGCAGTCGCGTAACCCTTGGTTTCGGCTTGGATGCGCTTAGAACCCACGGATTCCTCTCTGATGTGGTACAGCAGGTCATCCAGGTCCACATCAATGGAATTGAAACCGCCGCTAAGGTCCAGCCAGCAGGCACTGGCCAGGGCCGGCGGCAGCTTAACCCGTATGCCGCTCTTGGAGGTATGGAGGTCCAAGGACTGCTCCCCGAAAACCCGGCCCAATCGGGGAATCACCTCTATGCTGCCGTTGGAGGTGCGGGCTTCCAGGCGCTGCGCAAAGCCGTCAACAGTGATGGGACCGTCGGAGGTGGTCAAAATCAGCTCTTGCAAATTGATGTTATCACATTCTATTGCACCATTGGAGGTCCGTGCAGCAAGGCGGGTCCCCTTCAAATCCTTAATTGCAACTCTGCCGTTGGATGTGACGACGCTGCCCATGGCGTCCTTGAGGGATGCTATCTTAACTTGCCCGTTGGAAGTGGAGACACTTAGGTCGTAGAGCCTGTTTTCTGGTACGGACAGCTTGATGTGCACCGCTTCATTGGCCCCGGCTCTGCTGATGACTCTGAGACAGCTGCCGCTCTCTTCCACTTCCGCAATCTCCGCAGCTCTCTCCCGTGCAGCTTCCTTATTACCGCCCCAGACCTTTACTCTCAACACCAAGTGATAATACTCCTGAGGCCATCCCCTTACTTCGATGGAGCCGTCGGCTGCAGATAGGTCCAGCCTAACTGTGCCAGGGAGAAAAGTTCCCTGTCGTTCCTCCGTCACTAACTCGCCCACGTATTCGCCGATCACCGGAATTCGCGCTAGAAGAGAAGGTAAATTGGCCAGAGCAGGTTTGACTTCCTTTTCAATCCGCTCTTCAATCATCCGGGAAAGCTTTACCGCAGCTGCTTCTACATTCTTGGCAAAGCGCCTGGCTTCTTCCTCCAGCACTAGTTCAAGTTCTTCGTCTTCCCTCTGCTCGAAGGCGTCCCGCAGACGCTCCCAAGCCGAACGCTTATCCTTCGCCTCCTTTTCCTCCGCACGAGGAAAATCCTTATCTTGTCCCTCCTCCTCTCCCAGCTCTGCAGTCTTGTCCATTTCAGACTCCCGCTCCAGGGCATCCAGCAGAGCAGCAGCCTCTTCGGCAGTGATCTTCCCTTCTTCCACCATCTTGAGGATCAAGAATCTCTCTTCGTTCATCTCTATCCCCCTTGTCCCCCAGCATTAACCTTCACTAACCAGGCTTTGACCCCGCAGCCGCCGGATGGCTTCCTCAGCGCTGATCTCACCTCTATCCAAAGCCGCCAGCACTTCCCGCCGGGCTGCCGGGTCCAGCACTTCATCTTCCTTGTCCTTGGGCCCCGGCACAGAGCAGCCCAATGCTTCAATGATGCCGTCTAGGCGGCTGCGCACCGTCGGATAGGAAATGCCGAGCACCCGCTCTACCTCTTTGATATTGCCCCGGGAAGTGATGAAGACTTCTACAAACAGCTGCTGCTCTTCGCTGAGCCGGCAGAACTTGCACAGATTAAAGGTCCCCGTCAAGGAAGTATGGCAATCTGGACAGTGAAGGCCTGTCACATGCATCGGACCGCCGCACACTGGACAAGTACCCAGCGCCCTCCTGTTGGACATTTTCTCACCCCGACCTTCACATCTTTAATGTCTATATTAATATTATCAAGGTGTCATCTTAAATTATATTCAGGAAGATACTGCCAGTCAACAAGAAATGAAATTCTCTCTTTCACCGCCGTTTAGAAAAGAAACAGGGGACTGCTAAACCCCAGCCCCCCAAGCTTTCCCTGTTTTCTAAATCTATTATTCCATCTGCAGGCCCTGGTAAATCCGCTCAGCCACCGATGCCGGCAGACCTGGCACTGCTTTAAGCTGCTCCAAGGTGGCTTCTCTGACCCCTTGCACTGAACCGAAGTGGCGGATCAGCTGCTTCTTGCGCTTGGGCCCCACACCGGGAATATCGTCCAGGAGGGAGTGGGTATCTCTCCTGGACCGCAGCTGCCGGTGATAAGTCAGGGCAAACCGATGGGCTTCATCCCGCAGGTGCTGCAGAAGATGCAGGCCGCGGCTGTCCCGGGGAATGGACAGCGGTTCTTTTTGCCCCTCAATATATACCTCTTCAAAGCGCTCTGCTAGGCCCAGCAGGAAAACGCTGTCAATGCCAAGTTCTCTCAGCACTTGAACGGCCGCATTCAGCTGTCCTTTGCCGCCGTCAATCAGAACCAGCTGAGGCAGTCTGGCAAAACCTGCTTCTTCGCCGGCTTCCCGTTCCTTGAGCCCCCTGGCAAACCGCCGGTATATCAGCTCTCGCATCATGGCATAGTCATCAGGGGTGGATTTGCATCGAATCTTAAAGCGACGGTACTCCTGGGGTGCCGGTGCTCCGTCCTCAAAGACAACCATGGAACCCACTGCCTCAGTGCCCTGAATGTTGGAAATATCGAAGGCTTCAATCCGTCGGGGAGGCTCAGGCAATCCCAGCACTGCCTGCAGCTCTTCCAGGGCCTGCCGGCGGCGCAAATGCTCCCGCTCCTGGCGGGTCAATTTCTCCTTCAGCACCAGCTCGGCATTTTTCTCGACCATTTCCACCAGCCGCTTTTTCTCGCCCCGCTTAGGCACCCGCAGGTATACCCGGGAACCCTTCATCTCACTCAGCCACTTGGTAATGACCTCCGCTTCCGGCACAGCTTCCGGCAGGAGAATCTCCTTAGGCACGAAGGAGGCCGTCGCGTAGTACTGCTGAACAAAGGCGGAGAGAATCTCATGGCCTTCGCCACCGGCGGGATCATCCAAGAAGAAATGCTCACTGCCTATAATCTTCCCGCCCCTGACAAAAAACACCTGTACACAGGCCAGATCGTCAGCACGGGCATAGCCGATAATATCCTGGTCGATATTCTCCAAGGAAACAATTTTCTGCTTCTCGATCACCGTCTTCAGGGACTGAATTTGATCCCGCACCCGGGCTGCCTCTTCGAAGCGCAGCTCCGCTGCGGCCGCCTCCATCCTTCGGGTCAGCTCCTGCAGCAGCTTCTCATGACGGCCTTCCAAGACCAGCATAACCTCATCGATCATTTTCCGGTATTCCTCCCGGCCGATTTTACCGGCACAGGGCGCAGAACACCGCTTAATGTGGTAGTTGAGGCAGGGCCGCTCACTGCCTCCCTCTGGCCCGATCTCCCGCTTGCAGGTCCTGATGGGGAAAAGCCGCTGGAGAAAGCGCACTGTTTGGCGTACTGCCTGTACATCAGTATAGGGCCCGAAATACCGGGAACCGTCTTTCTGCATCCGCCGCACTATCATCACCCGTGGAAAAGGCTCCTGAAGAGTCACTTTTACATAGGGATAAGATTTGTCATCCTTGAGCCGGACATTATACCACGGCGAATGCTCCTTTATCAGGTTGCACTCCAGGATCAGGGCTTCGACTTCGGAATCGGTAACGATGTATTCAAAATCGGCAATATGATCAACCAAGGCCGCCACTTTGGGAGAGCTGTGGCGGCCGGATTGGAAATAAGAGCGCACCCGATTGCGGAGCGACACGGCCTTGCCCACGTAGATAATCTCGTCGCTTTCGTTTTTCATCAAATATACGCCGGGCTTTGCAGGCAACAGTTTCAGTTTTTCTTGAATATTTGCCGGAACCTGGTCCGATGCAGTAACTGCCATCTCGTGTTCCTCCCTACCCGATCCCCGTTCATCAAGAAATCACTCAAGCTGCACAACCACAAAGCACTCTGCCCGGCCCGGCCAGCCGCTGGTCCCGTTATGCTCCATTGACGCACCAGCAACCCTCAGCCCCACCTGCAGGCGACGGCTTGTGCTCACAGAGTCTAGAACCCATCAGGACCTCAAGCATCGCTGGCTGCAGCCAAGAGGGAATCATCCTGGAACAGCTCCTCTCTGGGAGCAGGGTGTTCATGGAGCACCTTCTGCAGGAACCGCCCGGTGTAGGAGGCGGGATTTGCCGCTACCTCCTCCGGAGTCCCGCAGGCTACAATCTGACCGCCCTGGTCTCCCCCCTCCGGCCCTAAGTCGATAATGTAATCCGCAGTCTTGATCACATCTAAATTGTGCTCGATGACTACTACCGTGTCGCCGGCGTCCACCAGGCGGTGGAGCACGGCCAGCAGCTTTTTCACATCATCGGTGTGAAGACCAGTAGTCGGCTCATCCAGGATGTACATGGTGCGGCCGTTGCTGCGGCGGCTGAGCTCTGTGGCCAGCTTCACCCGCTGAGCTTCTCCCCCCGACAGCTGGGGAGCCGGCTGCCCCAGTTCTATATACCCCAAACCCACATCATGGAGTGTCTGCAGCTTGCGGCTGATCTTTGGGATGTTTTTGAAAAACTCCAGGGCTTCGTCGACCCGCATGGCCAAGACATCGGCGATATTCTTTCCCTTGTACCTAATCTCCAGGGTTTCCCTGTTATACCGCTTCCCTCGGCAGACCTCGCAGGGTACATATACGTCGGGCAAAAAGTGCATCTCGATGGCTATAATCCCATCGCCCCGGCAGGCCTCGCAGCGCCCTCCTTTGACGTTGAAGCTGAACCTGCCCGGTTTGTAACCCCGGGCGCGAGCTTCCGGCGTCTGAGCAAAAAGCTCTCGAATGGCATCGAAGGTGCCGGTGTAAGTTGCCGGATTGGACCGGGGCGTGCGGCCGATGGGTGACTGATCGATATTAACCACCTTATCCAGACTTTCAATGCCGAGGATATCCTCGTGGGCACCGGGCCTCACAGCGGCTCTGTGCAGCCGAGCAGCCAGCGCCTTGTACAGAATCTCATTCACCAAGGTGCTCTTTCCGGAACCAGACACCCCGGTAACCGCGATGAACACTCCCAAGGGAAATTTGACGTCTAGATTCTTGAGATTGTGTTCCCTGGCTCCCAGAACCTCGATGTATCTGCCGTCGCATTTTCGCCTCTCCCGGGGGACGGGGATATATTTCTTGCCTGATAGATACTGGCCGGTGATGGACCTGGGGCAGTTCATGATATCCTCCAAGGTCCCGGCAGCCACTATCTCCCCTCCTTGGGCGCCGGCACCAGGTCCGATGTCGACAACATAATCGGCAGCCCGGATGGTCTCTTCATCGTGCTCCACCACGATAACCGTATTCCCCAGGTCCCGCAGGTTTTTCAACGTCTCCAAGAGCCGTTCATTGTCCCTTTGATGCAGTCCGATGCTCGGCTCATCCAGAATATACAAGACGCCCATCAAGCTGGACCCGATTTGGGTAGCCAGCCGGATCCGCTGGGCTTCTCCCCCGGAAAGAGTAGCCGCTGCCCGGTCCAGGGTTAGGTAATCCAAACCGACATTGACCAGAAAACTCAACCGGGCCTTGATCTCCTTCAGAATTTCCCGGGCAATGCTCTGTTCCTTCTCGGTGAGGGTCAGGTTGCTGAAGAATTCCAGGGCATCCCTGACCGCCAATGTGGTCACTTCATATATATTCTTATCTCCC
>DUMM01000011.1 GCA_012839845.1 Bacillota bacterium
CTCCTCCTTCGGCTTCCTTCAGACCCCACCGTTACCAGTGACGCCCTTGCCTACGGATTGTCTTCCCGCTAGTTAGGCGACAGGGTTTCTTTCAACCCATCGGCTCAGCAGACATGCTGGGCACACAAAGAAGAACGGGCCTGGAAATGGGCCCGTTCAAATAATGTCCAGCCGCTGCCACTGGCTGGGTAGATTCCCATTCTGCTATTCCGCGGAAGAAGGTGCAGCGTGCACTGCGGCCCAGCCGTCAGCATGCGAAAGCCGCTCCGGGCTGTGATTCTTTTTGTCCATATAGAGGTTGGGGTGAAAGTGTTCCCAGTACAACTCAAAAACGGCGGCTATGCTGCTGGCTATTACATCTGCCATTCGCATCACCAGGCTGAGACGGGTGTTCTGGAGAACGAAATACTCCATGAACCCCCCCACATTCACTACACCAACTAGATGGGCCGAACCCACTTGGGTCAGATTCTTGTTGACACCGGTGCCGGGTTTCAAGGGTCCGTCCTTGATGCTGATGCAGCCGATGTTTTCCGCTTTGCCCAGGCATGCGTCAACAGCCAGCACAAATGACCGACCCTTCTCAGCCTCAAGAAGTCTAATGTAGTCATCTAGATTAGCCGCATGGACCGGCTCATCTAGGGTGCCAAACAGCCTTACTCCTGGAGGTAATGAACCCAATGATGACAGTTTTGAGCCTACCAGCGGTCCCAAACAGTCACCGGTTGAGCGATCCGTGCCAATGCAGATAATCTGGAGAGGTGCCAATACCGGATGAACCCGGGGAAACAGAAAATGCCATAGGTCACGGGCTAAGATCTCCACAGCCCCTGGGCGGTCGACATGGACTCGGGAGACAACTGAGGGATCAGGTCCCAGTCCAGAGGTCATGTTCAACTCCATCACTCCCAACAGCCAGGTCACTTACATGGAAGTATATGTTGCAGAGCAGCAGTCTATACATGTAAGTGGAAGACAGCGGCTTTGCTCAGAGGGAGCTGACAGCTGGGAGAGGAGCCTGGGGCGGGCAATGGATAGACGAGGCCAGATGGCAGCTGCATACGTTGGGGCTGTGGTAGGAGCAGGCTTTGCCACGGGGCAAGAGGTACTGACATTCTTTGTTGTTTACGGCTGCCGTGGGCTATTGGGAATCGTCCTTGTGACTCTCGGATTTTGCGCGTTTGGGGCCCTCAGCTTCTCCACAGCCCAAGAACTGCAGGTGGCGTCGTATAAGAACTTGCTGCAGGCAGTTGGTAGACCCCTTTGGGCAAGATTCTACGATATCACCATCACCTGTTTCCTCGCAGCCGGGGCGGGAGTCATGCTGGCTGGGGCTGGGTCATTGGTGGAGCAGCAGTGGCGCATGCCGGCAATACTGGGGGTTGGAGCAACAGCGGTGATTACCGGCATCAGCTGTTATGCGGGCACAAGAGGCATCTTTCTACTCAACGGCTATCTGGTGCCCGTTATGGCTGCGTCTGTCATCAGCCTGGGTCTGGTGAGCATCGATGGATTGTGGCAGAGCTTTTCCCCGTCGGGCACCTCACAACTGTGGTCTTCTACCCCATCGCCCCTGCTTCCCAATTGGTGGATTGGCGCTCTCACCTACCTGTCCTACAATTCCATACTGGGCGTCTCCGCATGCACACCCTTGGCTGCTTCCCTGCCCCATCGAAAATGGGCTGTCTGGGCCGGCGTGGTCGGAGGTTTAGCGTTGGGGTTGATGCTCCTGAGCTCCAGTTTGGCTATATGGAACGGCGACCCGCAAGTGGTTCAGTTGGCGGTGCCCCTGCTTCGGACAGCATCCCAGGTGGCCCCTGGGTTAGGCAGTATCTATGGAGTCATCATCTGGTTCGCCATGCTCACAACCGCAGCCAATAATCTATACGCTGTTATTGCGCGGCTGGGCCGACAGCCGACTCCCGGCCTCGTAGGTGGGCTGCTGGTCCTGAGCTTTGCTCTCTCACTCTTCGGCTTTAGTTCACTCATTCAGCTTCTATATCCCTTTTTCGGCTATCTGGGGTGCTGCTGCTGGCTGCAGATGATTATATACCGATGGCGGAGTAGATTTCTGATGCGACGGAAGTAAATCTGTCCTCGAAAGACAGGTCCCCTGGTTAAGCCGCCGCGGGTACGGTATAATATGGACAAAAACGAGAGGAGTTAGGCTTGGCCTGCCGGCCAATGCCGTAGGTCCAATGATGGCGACGGATCGCGAGATAACCGAGCGAAGATTCCGCATCAACCGTCTGATAGAACTGGGACGGCTGGACGAGGCCCGTTCCGAGTTGGAAGCACTGAAAGAGCTAGAGGGTGAGTCAGCTTTTATCCTCAACAAACTGGGTATTATTGCAGTCTGCAGCGGCCAGTTGGATCAGGGCAAGACGTATTTCGAGAAAGCCCTGGCCGTTGATGACAGGTATGTACAAGCATATAATAACCTTGGGAATATTTACAAGGAAATGGGTGACTTGGACAAAGCCGTTGAGTACTATCAGTTGGCATTGAGATATGATAGAGAGTATGCTACCGCTCATCATAATCTAGGAGTTGTGTACAAACAGAAGGGCGATATACATAAGTCAGTTCAGCACCTGAAACAGGCCAACAGGCTGCAGAGCGTGATGGCCCGACGGGAATTGGCCGTATCTCCTGCAGGTACGAAAAGAACCATAGCTTGGCTGATCATAGGAGCTTTATTAGTGCTGCTGTTTCTTTATAGAAGGTCGTGATCCTAAGTATGGACGGTCATAGCCCTAACAACGCGGCAGCGTGCTTGAGCGGCAGACTATGGCTGCACTTCAACCAGGGGTTTCGCGCGGGAAGGAGGGTTCATGAGTGTATCTCGTGATCAGTTTGCGACGCCTGCGCCCTGTTTTGCTGCCGGCTGTCGCGGCGGTGATTATCGGCTGTGTGTCAACAGCCGGATATGCCTTCGTGACTTCGTATTTCTCCGGTGACTTCATATTGTCAGGAGTGAAGGTGGCTTCACTCAATGTAGGCGGTCTTACCGTTCAGGAGGCAGCCGTGTGCCTGGCCCGCCATGTGGATGAGATAATCAAGCAGCCCATCACCGTTGTTTACGGCTCACTGGAATGGCGCCTGTTCCCCCACGATATCGGTATCACGCCTGACTTGGAAACCACACTGCTGACCGCCTTCCAAGTGGGAAGACAAGGAAACATCCTCCGCAAGCTGGCAGAACACTATCACAGTCAGGTGGAAGGCTGGGACATTCCCATCGCCGTCTCAGTTGATGAAGAAAAGCTGACCAGTGCTCTCCGCAGAATAGCAGTTACCGCCAACAGTCCACCCGTTGACGCCCGCATAGTTCTCACCGAAGATGACATGATTGAGATTATTCCAGGAATCCCAGGCCAAAAAGTAGACATGGATCAGTTCATTGCAGATGTGATCGCAGCCTCCAGAAAGCCTGATGACCGGCGGGTGGTCCTCAGGCCCCGGCCGATAATTCCAGATTTCAGCACAGAGGATGCCCGAGCTCTTAGGGTTCAGCGCTGCATAGCAGAGTACACCACTACCTTCGATGCAGCGGAGTACAACCGGGTCAATAATATCCGCTTGGCTGCCGGCTGCTTGAACGGTGTCCTGCTTAAACCCGGTGAAACGTTCAGTTTTAACCGTCAGATAGGTCCCAGGCTGCGCTCCGGTGGTTACAAACCAGCTCCGGTAATTATCGACGGTGAACTGCTGCCGGGAATCGGCGGCGGGGTTTGCCAGGTCTCTACTACACTGTACAATGCAGTTCTGCTGGCAGGACTAGAGGTACTTTCAAGATCGCCCCATTCCATCCCCATCACCTACGTGCCCTTGGGAAGGGATGCCGCTGTGGCCTACGACTATATGGATTTGACCTTTCGCAATAACTCTCCGTACGGAGTGCTGCTCAGCGCCCGGATCGATGAGAATCGATTAACCATCAAGGTATTTTCCGATGCTCCCCCGGAACGGTCCATCGAACTGGAAAGCCAAGTGGTCAAAGTTTTGCACCCAAAGGTAGTCACCAAGGTTGACCCGACGTTGAGTCCCGGGGTAGTTATCGAAGAAAAGCGGGGCCGCCAGGGCTATGAGGTTCTCCTCTGGCGGATCATAAAGATGGGTGATGAACTGATTGAGAAAGAGCTGGTGGAAAGAAGCATTTATTGGCCCCAGGACAGGATTATCAGGCAGGGCCCGCCGGTGGAAGGAGAGGATGCATAGCATTCTTCTGGATAAAAGAAGAGAGCAGACTGCCGGCCCGTGATGGGCCGGTTTCAGCTTCCTAAAGGGGTTTAGAACAGCGGTTGTCCGCTAACCTTACCCATCGGCAGGCTAGGCGGCCCGGCGCTTTCGTATAACAAGAATTGTGCGGCCGTACCGTTTGAGCCAGGGATTTAGCAGCATTTGCAATAACCAGCACACGGTAGTTCCCTCTTTCCTCGAAGCATAGTGCTAACTCTGTATTAGGATATGGGAATTGGAGTTCCAAGGTGCGCCGGGCAAATATCCATACCGAAGAAAGGCGCGGCAGGGAAAAATCCTTCGTCTAACTAATACACAAGTATGATAGCGGCTGGTCTTAATATAGGTCTCTCTGAAGCTGAAGGCCGTAAAGAGTCAGAATGGGGGTTTAGTAATGGCTGGTAGAGTTACCCCTTTGGTTGATCATCACAAGCGCTTAGGGGCCCGGTTTACTGAGTTTGGCGGCTGGGAAATGCCCGTTCAGTACTCCGGCATTATTGACGAGCATTTAGCTGTCAGGCAGGGGTGTGGATTGTTTGACCTTTCCCATATGGGGGAAGTGGAGATCAGAGGGCCCCTGGCATTGGAGTTCGCCCAGTGGGTACTGACCAATGACGTCCTAAAGGCGGCCCCCGGGCGGGTTCAATACAGCCTGTTGTGCAGTGAGACAGGCGGAATCATCGACGATTTGCTGGTATATCGACATCCCGATTATGTGACTTTAATCGTAAATGCCTCCAATACAGCAAAAGACCTGGAGTGGCTGCTGCAGCAAGCCAATAAGCCTCCATACCGGGGCAAAGTGGCCATCGTCAATGTAGGAGAAGAGAGGGCCATTTTAGCAGTCCAGGGGCCCAAGGCGCCAGAGGTTATGGAGGCAGCGGGTCTAGGGGAAGTACTGGACCTGCCGTATATGGCCTTTTGCTTGCTGGGGGACAATGGAGAGCTGATGGTGTCCCGAACTGGATATACGGGGGAAATTGGTTACGAGCTTTACATGCCCGCTGGAGATGCTGCTCACTGGTGGGAAAGGTTTATGATGCTGGCTGAGCCCATGGGATTGAAGCCGGTTGGTCTGGGAGCTAGAGACACCCTGCGTCTTGAGATGGGGTATACTCTATACGGCAGTGATATTGATGAATCTACCACACCTTGGGAGGCTGGACTGGGGTGGGCTGTGAAGCTTAGCAAAGAGTTTATCGGCCGGGATGCACTGGCCGCCAGCAAGGGTAGGCACTCCCGACTGTTGGTAGGTTTTGTGCTGCACGACCGGGGTATTGCTAGGGGCGGATACACTGTCCAGGCAGAGGGTCAGCCTATAGGCAAAGTCACCAGCGGCTGTATTTCACCGACTCTTAACCGTGCCGTGGGATTGGCCTACGTGGATATCTCCCGGTCAAAGCCGGGAACGCCGGTACAGATTGTAATACGGGGTAAAGAGGCGGCGGCAGAAATTGCACCCCTGCCCTTCGTGCCCTCTCGGGTTAAGGACCCAGTCAAGCGCTGTACCGAGAAATAAGATTAAGGAGGTTCTAAAAATGAAGGTGCCTGCTGATTTGAAGTACACTAAGAGCCATGAGTGGACCAAGGTAACCGATGACGGAATTATTGTCGGAATCACCGACTATGCCCAGTCAGAGATGGGCGACATCGTGTTTGCTGATCTGCCTCAGGTAGGAGCAGAGTACAAGAAAGGTGAAAGCATGGCGGTGATCGAGTCTGTCAAAGCTGTATCGGATATTTACGCCCCGGTGGGAGGCACGATCATCGAGGTGAACGAGGCTTTAGTGGACAGTCCGGAACTTATCAATGAGGACTGCTATGGTGAAGGGTGGCTGCTCAAGCTCTCACCCCATTCGCAAGCGGAATTAGACGAGCTGCTGTCTCCGGAAGAATACGAGGAACTGCTGGAAAACGAAGGGTAGGTCGGTCAGTAATCTCAAAGAAGGAGCGAAGAACATGGGTTATCCCTATTTGCCCTTGACTCCAGAGGAGCGGCGGAAAATGCTGTCAGACATCGGGGTGGAGTCAGTTGATGATCTGTTTGCAGATATTCCCCGGGAAATAAAGCTGCAGAAAAACCTCCATCTACCCCAGCCCTTGGCCGAGAGTGAACTGATCCGACATGTGCAGCAGCTAGGTGACCGAAATGTCTCACTCGATACACATGTTTCATTCCTAGGAGCTGGGGTGTATCAGCACCTGGTCCCAAGGGCGGTACATCATTTGGCCAATCGGGCCGAATTCCTCACTGCCTACACGCCTTATCAAGCAGAGATCAGTCAAGGGGTGTTGCAGGCCACCTTTGAGTATCAGACGTTGATCTGCAACCTGACGGGCATGGAGGTTGCCAATGCGTCCATGTATGATGGAGCGACTGCCCTGGCGGAAGCAGCGCTGATGGCCATGAACATCACGGGCAGCAGCAGGGTGGTTGCCCTTGAGAGCATACATCCAGACTACCGAGAGGTGGTAGAGACCTATCTTAAGACCGTAGGGGCAGAACTGGTGGTACTGCCCACGGACACGGGGAGAGCGGATCTGAAAGACCTAAAGCCCTATGTGGGGAAAGATACAGCGGCTGTGTTGGTCCAACAGCCCAACTTCTTCGGCCTGCTGGAGCCGGTTGGCGAGATCGGTGCACTGCTGGAAGATGTTCCAACGCTGTTCGTTGTCTGTGCAAATCCCATCTCCCTGGGCATACTCCAACCCCCGGGTGCCTACGGTGCGGACATAGTGGTCGGTGACGGCCAGCCCCTAGGCAATCCGCCGGCCTTTGGCGGGCCGAGCTTCGGCTTCATGGCGGCAAAGGAGAAATACATCAGGAGGATGCCGGGAAGGATTGTGGGGGAAACCAGGGACGACGCCGGCAACCGAGGGTTTGTGCTTACCCTGCAGACGAGGGAGCAGCATATCCGCAGGCACAGGGCGACATCCAACATCTGTACCAATTCTGCCCATTCAGCGTTAATCGGCACCATTTATCTGGCCATGCTGGGAAGAAAGGGGCTCAGAGAAGTCGCTTCCCAATGCGTTCAGAAAGCCCATTACACTGCGGAGCTGATCACAGCTTTGCCTGGCTGGGAACTGCTTTTTGAAGGACCGTATTTCCACGAGTTTGCAGTCAGGGCTCCGGTGCATTGGTCTAAAGTCCAAGCCGCTCTCTTGGATGAAGAAATTATCGGAGGGCTTCCTTTGGCTGCGGTGTATCCCTACCGTTCGGAGTGGGAAAACGCCCTTCTTTTCTGTGTGACGGAAGCTAGAACCGTCAGCGAGATCCAGCACTTGGTTCAGGTGCTAGAGGAGGTAAAGTGATGGCAGGCCGCGACAATTTCCCGCTGTTAATGGAACTCGGTGCCCCGGGACGCCGTGCATATCTGCTGCCGGAACTAGACGTGCCCGGGAAGTCATTGGAGGAACTAATCCCAGGTGAGTACCTGCGGTCGGAGCCAGCACTCCTGCCTGAGCTGAGTGAAGTGGAGGTTGTCCGGCATTTTGTCGGTTTATCCCGGCGGAATCACGGTGTGGATGTGGGTTTCTATCCCTTGGGTTCCTGTACCATGAAGTACAACCCCAAGGTTAATGAGGACCTAGCATTGTACCCTGGGTTTGCCAGCCTGCATCCCTATCAGCCGCAGGAGACGGTGCAGGGGGCGCTCCAGCTGATGTATGAATTGGAGCATTACCTGTGTGAGATTGCCGGGTTGGCTAGGGCCACATTGGCGCCGGCGGCCGGTGCCCACGGCGAGCTGACAGGTTTGATGTTGATTAAGGCCTATCATGAAAGCCGGGGAGAAGGCTTTCGAGATGAGATCATAATTCCCGATTCCGCCCACGGTACCAATCCCGCCAGTGCCGCCATGTGCGGCTACAAAGTAGTGGAGGTGGCTTCCAACGAGCGGGGCAGTGTGTGCGTCGATGCCCTTAGAGAGGTAGTAGGCGCGAAGACAGCTGGTCTTATGCTGACTAACCCCAATACCCTTGGGTTGTTCGAAGAGGACATTCTGACCATCAGCCAAATAGTACACGAGGCAGGCGGACTGTTGTACTACGATGGGGCCAATGCCAATGCCATATTGGGCAAGTGCCGGCCGGGCGACATGGGTTTCGACGTGGTGCACTTCAATCTGCACAAGACGTTTTCCACCCCCCATGGGGGAGGAGGCCCTGGGTCAGGTCCCATTGCGGTGAAGGCGGATCTAGTACCTTTCCTACCTGTTCCGGTGGTGGAGAAGCGGGAAAACGCAGACGAGTTCTATCTCGATTACAACCGGCCCCAATCCATAGGGAAAGTCAAGGGCTTTTACGGCAATTTCCTAGTAATGGTGCGAGCCTATGCTTACATTCGTTCCATGGGACCGGAGGGTCTGCGGCAAGTTAGTGAAGATGCGGTACTGGCTGCCAATTACTTAATGGCTAAGTTGAAATCAGCATATGATCTTCCCTATGACCGCATCTGCAAACATGAATTCGTCCTTTCCGCTAAACGGCAAAAAGCCAACGGAGTAACAGCGAGAGATATTGCCAAACGGCTGCTGGATTACGGCATGCATGCGCCAACTGTGTACTTCCCCCTGATCGTGGAAGAGGCGCTGATGATTGAACCCACGGAGACAGAAACAAAGGCTTCCCTTGATGAGTTTATCGAGGTGATGCTGGAGATTGCCCGGGAGGCAGAAAGCTCTCCAGAGACCCTGAAGAAAGCTCCGCACAACACCGTAGTTGGGAGATTGGACGAAACCCTGGCGGCCCGACACCCGGTTGTGCGCTGGCAGGGGAGACAGGATACGGAGGATAAGACGCGGGATGAGTAGCAAACCAAAGGTCCTCGGCTATCTTGGGCCCGAGGGAACATTCTCTGAACAGGCGGCGAGGATATACCGGGCCCGAACAGCAAAAGACCGAATGGTGCTGCAGCCTTTCCACAGCATTGTCGAACTCATTCTCGCGGCTGATGTCGGCAAGATCCATCAGGCAGTAGTGCCCCTGGAGAATTCCTTGGAGGGCCCAGTAGCGCTGACCTTGGACATGCTTGCCCATGAGGTAGATCTCAAGATGGCGGCGGAGATCATCCTCTCCGTTCGCCATCATCTCTTAGCCAAGGAAAGCATGGACCTAGAGAGCATCGAGAGGGTCATTTCCCATCCCCAAGCCCTTGGGCAGTGCCGAGCCTTCCTGCAGCAGTACCTGCCTCAGGCAGAGCTGGTCACTGCCAGTTCTACAGCTGAGGCGGCTAAGATGGTGGCGGGTAGTAGAGCTCGGTGGGCAGCCGTCGGCAATGCAGCTGCAGCTGAAGTGTACAACCTAGAGATTCTGGCGGCGGATATTCAAGACAACCGCGCCAATGCCACGCGGTTTTGCGTTCTTGGAAAAGAAGACTGCAGCCATCCCACTGGTGATGACAAAACTTCCATTGTCTTCTCGCCGCGGCAAAACAAGCCGGGGGTCCTGTATGAGCAGCTGCGGGAGTTTGCGGTCCGGGGTATCGACCTGACTAGAATTGAGTCCCGGCCAGCCAAGAGCGTCTTGGGGGAATATCTGTTCTTTGTCGACTTGGCCGGACACAAAAGTGAGCCCGACACAGCTGCGGCTATAGAGGCCGTCGCGGCCAGCAGCAGTTTCTTCAAGATTCTAGGATCGTACGCCCGCTGGAAAGAGTAACACCTGTCGGGAGGAGATAAGATTGCTGAACAGCACTGCCGTCAGCAGCGCCATTGCGAATCTGCCTCAGATGGTGAGGACATGCATCAGTGTAGTAGTCATCATTGCTGTAACCAGAGTTGCCGTGAGGGTTGCCAGTTATATAATCACGAAGTTCTTCCAACGGGAGGCAGCTAAAGGCAAACACGCTGATGCCAAACGCCTTGCTACTTTGATGAACATTTTGAACAGTGCTGTCCGCTATCTGATCTATTTTGTCGGGGCGATGACAGTCTTGGAAAGGTTAGGCGTGCCCACAAGTTCCATAGTCGCCACTGCGGGGATTGGCGGGCTGGCTATAGGCTTCGGCGCCCAGAACTTAGTGCGGGATGTGATCACTGGCTTTTTTATTCTCATGGAGAATCAATACTCCGTCGGCGATTATGTGCAGATAGGAAATGTGAGCGGCATCGTAGAGGAAATGGGCATTAGGGTGACCAAACTGCGGGACCTAGGCGGAGCTCTGCACATTATCCCCAACGGGCTGATTGAGCAGGTTACCAATAATATGGGCCCTGCGATGCGGGTTTTATTTGACATTTTGGTGTCCCACGACGAGGACCTGGACAGGGTGCTGGGAATTTTGGAGGACCTCTTCCAGGAATTGCGGGAGAAGGGAATGCCCGGTTTAGTGGAGGGTCCGATCTTGCTCGGGGTCAATGACCTAACTGAGACGGGCGTTAGGATTGGCGTGCTGGCGAGAGCTGAACCTATGAAGCAGTGGGGGTTGCAGAGGGAAATAAGGAGAGCTATACTCAAGAGGTTTGCCGATGAAGGTATCAGCTCACCCTATCCCCGTCAGATCGTAATCTTCCGTCAATCTCCTGACCTCGAGTTGAGTGGGGTTTCAAATGTGGAGAAGTCGGCTGCGGCTAACGCAGAAGGATAGATTGCAGCGGTTGTAGGGAAGATCGGAGGAGTATCGAGGCTGAAGAAGCGACAGGAGAGGGGGGCGCCCATGCTGCCTGTATATAGACTGGGAGATGTCGTCCAGATGAGAAAACAGCATGCTTGCGGAGGCGATCGGTGGGAAATCCTGCGTGTAGGTATGGATTTTCGCATCAAGTGCCTGCAGTGCGGCAGAGTGGTCATGCTTCCCCGGAGGAAATTCGAGCGCGCAGTTAAGAAGGTACTGAGGGAGAATCCTGCCAGCGCCTTCGATGGTGGAGGAGAGGAGCAATGAGATATGTATTCCATGGGTATTGTTGGGCTTCCCAACGTCGGCAAATCCACTTTGTTTAACGCCTTGACCCAGGCGGCGGCCGAGGCGGCCAACTACCCTTTCTGTACCATCGAACCTAATATCGGAATTGTACCTATCCCCGATGAGCGCCTGCAGCGGATTGCCGGTGTTGTTCGCCCTGAGAAGCTCACGCCTGCAGCCATCCAGTTCATCGACATTGCGGGCTTAGTGAGAGGTGCCAGCCGGGGAGAGGGCTTGGGGAACCAGTTTCTGGCCCATATTCGGGAAGTGGACGCGCTGGTACACGTCATTCGCTGTTTTCCAGATGACAACGTCAGCCATGTTGAGGGAGACCTGGACCCCCTCCGGGACAAAGGCATTGTTGAGACAGAGCTGCTGCTCGCCGATCTGCAGACTTTGGAAAAACGGCAGGAGAAAGTCTCCCGCTACCTGAAGACAGGTGAGGATAGATATAAAGTGGAATTCCAGCTGATTCAGCGCCTGACGGAGCATATCAATGGAGGAAATCCTGCCCGTACCTTTCCTGTAAAGGAAGACGAACGACCCTTGCTGCGGGAGTATCGCCTGCTCACTTCTTTACCTGTGCTTTACTGTGCCAATGTCAGCGGTGAGGAACTGCCGGATATAATCCGTGGCAAAGAGAGCGGGCCGTCGGGCCGCTACTATCGGGAACTAGCGGAAGCGGCGCGGAAAGACGGGGCAGCCTGCGTTGCTGTTGCCGCTCAATTAGAGGCGGAGCTTCAGGAGCTGGAGGAGGATGAGCGCAGGGAGTTTCTAGAAGAACTGGGCATATCAGAGCCCGGGCTGAACCGGCTGGTAAAGGCGGCATACCTGCAGCTGGACCTAGTGACTTTTTACACCATTAAAGGCCCGGAAACCAGGGCTTGGATCGTACCCCGGGGCACCAAAGCTCCCCAGGCAGCCGGAAGGATTCACAGCGATATGGAGAGAGGCTTTATCCGGGCGGAGGTGCTTTCTGCGGAAGAACTGATCGAGGCAGGATCCTTTGGTCGGGCGAGGGAAATGGGTATAGTGCGTTCCGAAGGTAGAGATTACGAGGTTCAAGATGGAGATGTCTTGTTGATCCGGTTTAACGTTTAGCGAGATCTTCGGCGCCGGTCGTATTGCATGGGGGAGTTGTCAGTGGTATAATTACCATGGCCATCCCTGCTCCAGGTATGTCCTGGGGCCATGTCCATAGGGAGGAGGTGGAGCTCTGGTGAGACCTTATGAGATGATGCTGGTCATGAAGCCGGATTTGGAGGAAGAAACTGTTGATGCCCTGCTGGAGCGCCTTACCGGTATTGTTACCGGTGAAGGGGGCGCCGTTGACAAGGTAGATCGGTGGGGCAAGAGGCGTACGGCTTATGAGCTGAAAGGGTACACCGAAGGCTTCTACGTGGTGATTGATTTTCAAGCGGAGCCCGCTACAGCCAGTGAGTTGGAGCGGATCGTGAAGCTCTCCGATGAAGTCATTCGCCATTTGCTTGTACGCAGAGACAACTAAGCGGCAACTCACGGCGAAGTTACAGCTCCGTTCCGCATAGTGACAAGGAGGAGCACCAATGCTTAATCGAGTGATATTGATCGGCCGCTTAACAGCCGACCCCGAACTGCGATATACCCAGAACGGAACAGCGGTTACCAATTTTCGCTTGGCCGTAGAACGACCGTATACCAGTCAAAGCGGACAGAGGGAAGTGGATTTTATTCCTGTGGTCGTTTGGGACAAGCAAGCGGAAACTTGCGCTAATTACCTTAGCAAGGGACGTCTGGTAGCAGTAGATGGCCGACTGCAGGTGCGTTCCTATGATGCGCAGGATGGGTCTCGGCGGTGGGTAACCGAAGTGGTTGCCCAGGATGTGAGATTCCTCGACTGGGGAAGACAGCCTGAGCAAGAAGGCGACATGCCAAAGGAAACTGACCAATCGGATGATTTCTTTGTCGATGACGTGCCCTTCTAATAAGGAGTGAGAAGTGTGGCTAAAGATCGGAGAAGGGGCCGCAAAGGCAGGCGCAAGGTCTGCAGCTTCTGTGTAGATAAAATCGACCATGTCGATTACAAAGAGGTAAGCAGGCTGCGCCGTTATCTTTCAGAGCGAGGTAAGATATTGCCTCGGCGGATCAACGGTAACTGTGCACGCCACCAGAGGCAGTTGACTGTTGCCATCAAGCGTGCCCGTCAGGTTGCACTGCTCCCGTACGTAGTAGAGTAACCAAAACCAAATTGAGATGCAGCAAAGGGTTAACTGCTTCGCGGTTAGCCCTTTTTCACACATTTGACCACTGGCTTTATGCAGGCGGCACTGGTTGGGGCCCGAATTTTTGCCAGGAGGTGTTCAGCATGTCCATGCCGAAATCCGATATCGGCATTGCCCGCAATATCAAGACCATTGAGTGGCTTAAGGCTGAGCTGGTCTCCGGAGTAGCCACCTTTTTTAGGGGTTTGGTCAGAAACGCGGAAGACATGATGATCGATGGCCTAGCCAATGTAGTAATTACCTGCTTTATTCTCGCAAACCGGCTGGGTGTTAGCTTTTCCAGGTTGGATGTGAAAATCGAGAACAAGATCAAGGCCAACATTGAACAGAACCATGAAATAGAGCAGTGGTACGGCGATTTCTCCGCTTTGCTCCGGTATCTGCAGGACAACAAGAGGTGAAGAGGATGCGACAACCAAATAGCACCAGATCGCTGACTGAGGGAGCCATGCTGGCTGCCATTACCGTTCTGCTCTCTCTTCTGGGTGCTTATTTCTTGCCTTATCTTTTTTTTATAACGCCGGTACCGCTTATCATACTCGTGTACCGCCACGGCATGAGACCGGGCATTTTGGTGGCTGTTACCTCCGCACTGCTTGGGGGCATGGTCCTCAGTACACTGCCGACCATGGTCTTCCTCTTGATTTTGGGTCTAGTAGGTCTAGCTATGGGGGGAGCACTGCGGGAGGGTTTTTCGCCGGGGAAAATTATGTTTATCGGCAGTGCCACCTCCATAACCGCTTTGCTTCTGATGATTCTTGTGACGTCATTCTTGCTGGATTATAATGTGCTGGAACAGACCATGGAACTCATGGAGCGTTCCCTGCAGCAGAGCATGCGGATCTCTGATAGGCTTGGCGGTGCAGCGAATCCGTTGATTACAGAAGATCTGTTAGGGGAGTTTATGCGGATGCTGCGGCTTGCCTTCCCAGCGGCGATACTGACCACGGCCGTTATCATGACATTCGTCAACTATTGGTTGGCCCACCTTATTCTCCGCAGATTAGGCGTCAAGCTGCCTTGGCTTAGGCCGTTTCGCCTCTGGCGGTTTCCCTGGTATCTTGCCTGGGGCTACATCCTAGGGCAAGGACTGCCTCTGCTAACCCGCGGGGCAGCAGAGGGCAGTATTTGGTTTACTGTGGGGCTGAATCTGCAGATCATATTCAACTATGTTTTCCTGCTGCAGGGCCTTGCCATCCTTTGGTATTTCCTGGATAAGGCTAATGTAGTGAGAGGACTGCGCTGGCTTCTAATCTTTTTTATGTTTAACCCCCTCTTTATGACGCTGCTCGTCTGGGCAGGGGTCCTGGACACTTGGTTTGATTTCAGGAAACTGGGGCAGGAGGAGTCCCCGTGATGGTGATTACGCTGCAAAGGAGTGAGCTGCGTGGAGGTAATCTTAAAGCAGGACGTCAAGAACCTGGGCAGACAGGGCGATAGGGTAAAGGTGGCAGAAGGTTATGCCCGCAACTTCCTGATTCCCAAGGGGCTGGCAGTAGAAGCCACCAAGAGCAATCTCAAGCACTTACAGCATCAACAGAAGTTGGAACAGGAGCGGGCCGCCCGGGAAAGGACAGAAGCAGAAAAGATGAAGGCCGTTCTCGATGAACTAAACGTGGTGATTAAGGCCCGCTGCGGAGAAGGCGGCAGGTTGTTTGGTTCGGTCACCAGCGGTGACATAGCAGCAGCTGTCAAGGAAGCGGCCGGCATCGAGCTAGACAAGCGGAAAGTGGATTTGGGCGAGCCTATCAAGGCTGTCGGCAATTACACTATCAAGATAAAGCTGCTGCCCGGGGTGGTAGCTGACCTCAAGCTCAAAGTGGAAGCCTCTGAATAATGCTCAATGCAGTCCTTCTGATATTGAAAGGAGAAACTCCAGCATGAAAAGTATAATCCGCAGACTTCTGACGAGGAAAGAGCATAAACTAGGCACCAAGCTTTCCGGTGAAGAACAGCTGAAACGGCAAGTCACGGCGGTATACGGCCTTTTGGCCAATCTGATGGGCTCTGACAAGCTGGTAATGAAGGCTGGAAAGCTGGATGCTCTGCACCTTATGCGTTCCGAGCGTCTGGAGGAACGGGTGCTGGCTCTGAAAAAGATCGTGCTGGAGGATCCCACCCTGACTGATGTGCCGAAGCGAGAGGATATTCCAGAGGAATTGACAGAGATTGAAGATGTCCTGGCGGACCTTCTGGCCCGCCGCACGGTCCAAGAAGCGCTGGAGAAGAAAATTGCAGAGCGGATGGAGCAGCGCCACGAAGAATATCTGCGGGAACTGCGGATGGAGATCTTGAGAGAAGAGACAGGTCCTGATAATCCCTTTACCCTCAAGAAATACGCGGAGCTGGAGAAACTGGAGCGAAAAAAGCTGTCAACCTCCATCAGCGAGTACCTCAGACCCAGAGAGCTGTCAGCAGTAATAGGTCAAGAAAAAGCCATCAAGGCCTTATTTGCAAAGATAGCTTCGCCATATCCTCAGCATGTCATCCTCTATGGACCCCCTGGTGTAGGGAAAACCACGGTTGCCCGGCTGATCTTGGAAGAGGCCAAGCGGCTGCCCTACACTCCCTTTGATGCCGATGCCCGCTTTGTAGAGGTCGACGGTACAACCTTGAGATGGGACCCTCGAGACGTAACTAATCCGCTGCTGGGCTCGGTCCATGATCCTATCTACCAAGGTGCTAAGCGGGATCTGGCTGACGGCGCGGTCCCTGAACCGAAGCTGGGGCTGGTTACCGAGGCCCATGGCGGGATTCTGTTTATCGATGAGATTGGCGAGCTGGACCTGATGCTGCAAAACAAGCTGCTCAAAGTCCTAGAGGATAAGCGGGTCAAATTTGACTCCTCCTACTATGACCCTTCCGATCCCAATGTGCCGAAGTATATCAAGAAGCTGTTTGAGGAGGGCGCACCCGCGGACTTCATTTTAATCGGCGCTACCACCCGGGATCCGTCTGAGATCAACCCAGCATTGCGTTCCCGGTGCGCTGAGGTGTTTTTTGAACCTTTGAGCCAGAAGGACATCCAAGTTATTGTGTGCAGTGCTGCCGAACGGCTGGGAGTGAAGCTGGAGCCAGGGGTAGCGGAACTGATCAGCGAGTACACAGTTGAAGGCCGGAAGGCAACCAGCATTTTGGCCGACTGTTACGGCGTGGCCCTGCAGCGCTGCGGCGGTACCGGCAGTGTACCGGAGGAGGTAACCATTACCAAGCGGGACCTGGAAGATGTGATTCAAACCAGCCGTTTGGCTCCGTATGTCACTGTCCAGGCCCAGAGCGGTGCAGAAGTAGGCAAGATTTTGGGATTGGGGGTAAGCGGTTTTCTGGGGTCTGTAATTGAGATTGAGGCTGTTGCCTTTCCTGCCAAGGCGGAAAGGCAAGGCACCTTGAGATTTAACGAGACAGCAGGTTCTATGGCCAAGGATTCAGTTTTCAATGCGGCGTCTGTGGTACGGCTGGTTACAGGTAAGGAGATTTCCGACTACGACCTCCATGTCAACGTGGTGGGAGGAGGAAGGATCGACGGCCCTTCCGCAGGGCTGGCTGTCGCCCTTGCCTTAATTTCGGCCATTGAGAATATTCCCCTGCGTCAAGACGTGGCGGTTACGGGGGAGATCTCGCTCCAAGGCAGGGTCAGGCCGGTGGGTGGGATTCAGGAGAAGATCTACGGCGCTAAGCAGGCCCGGGTGAAGCGGGTCCTGGTGCCGGTGGAGAACCAGCGGGAAGTTCCCAAAGAGCTGAGGGATATCGAAGTCATCCCGGTGTTCAGCGTTCAAGATGCTTTGGCGCTGGTCTCGGGCTTGGAGGAAGCTGGGTCCGGAACTAATATTGGAATCAGTCCTTCTCTGTGGCCGTCGCAGCAGATCGCTCGGCCGCTGACCAGTTAATCAAGAATTCGCCTATGGTGCTTCCAGTCACGGGAGGGGGACGTAAGTGGCACGGAGTGAGAGACAAGCCTTAACAGGCACCACCGGAGTTTTAGGTGTTATTGGAGATCCCATCGCACACAGCCTGTCACCGGCGATGCAGAATGCCGCTTTGGAAGCCCTGGGTTTGGATTATATTTACGTTCCTTTTCATGTCAGCCCTCTCTGCGTTAAGGAAGCCATTGCGGGTATGAAGGCTCTCGGAATCAGGGGGCTCAATGTCACCATCCCCCACAAGGTAGCGGTTCTCCAGTATATGGATGAAGTTGAACCGGTAGCAGGTCTAATAGGAGCGGTCAATACCATCAGCAACGAGGACGGCTGCCTCATCGGCTACAACACAGATGCCTGCGGTTTTCTAATTTCCCTTAGGAAAGAGGCCGACCGCGATGTGCAGGGTCAGAGGGTGACCATCCTGGGGGCAGGCGGTTCTGCCAGGGCCATAGGTTTTCAGCTGGCTGTCTCTGAAATTGAGCAGCTGGTGATAGCCAATCGGACCCGGAGCTCAGCGGTGGCATTGGCGGAAGAAATAAGCCGCAAGACGGGATGCCCAGCAGCGGGAGTGGGGCTTGATGAGGTGGAGGCGCAGCTGCCCAGCACCGACATTCTAGTCAACACTACTCCCCTGGGTATGCATCCACGCATCGATACTATGCCCCCCGTGAACTTAAGGAAACTGCCGGCCTCTGCCTTGGTGTGCGATATAGTCTATAATCCCTCCGAAACCTTGCTCTTAAAAAACGCTGCTGCCTGCGGCTTGCAAACATTACCGGGTCTCGGAATGCTGGTTTACCAAGGGGCAGCAGCGTTAGAGATCTGGTTGAAAGTCAGCCCTCCCACAGATGTGATGAAGGCGGCGGTTCAGCGAGAGCTGGAAAACCGCAACGGGAGTTAGGCTATGGGCGGTTCGCCTTTGATGCGTCTGATCAACTCCACGGCGGCAGCTACCTTTGGTTCAGGACCGCTGATGACAAGGCCTACACTGCCTTCGCTTCCCCCTACGCCGCCGGCAGAGACCTGCACCGCCGTTACTCCGCAGAGAATCGCAAGGGCCTCTACTTCGGTGACCACAGTGGCGCCAACTACGGGCACCATGCCGCAGGCCATCTCCCAAGCTTCATCTACGGCATAAATGCCCAGCTGCCGAACGGCCTCCTCCACCGACGGAATCAGCTTTTCTCGAGAGACGGGCACGATCAAGTGACTGCCTCGGGCATACAGTGTACCCAGTGCAGTGCCTATGGTTCCGCCGTTGGGCGCACCGACTAGGACACCTGCCATGCCCGATGGATCTACGGCATTGGCACCCTTGATAAACACATCATCAGCGGTGAAGTCTTGCAGGATATCCAGCCAAGGGCGGGAGCTGATCGCGCCGTTTTCGAAGCAGATATGGGTCAGACGGGTTTCGCTGGGGGTGGTTGTAAATTTGCCTTGGGTAACGATGCCGGCTGTATAGCGGATTTTGGCTACCGGCTCCTGCAGAATTTCTTCAGCGACAAAGGCGTTAGTGATCCCGGTGGCAATGATCAATCTGCCTTGCCTGCGGGCTTTTTGCACTTCCGGCAAAGCTGCAACTGCCTTGCCGATCAGCCGCTTGCCTTCAGGAACAGTTAAAGAGATGAGAACTTTTTTTTCACCGTTTTTGGTCACCGCCTGGTCACTCCTTCAGAGCTCTGATGGGCAAGCTTAATCATTCATGCTTTCCAGATACTGTCGGCAGAGATGGTTGATCTGGCGCTGGGTTTGGATCAACAGTTCGGTGATGTCTTCCTTACACTGCCGAACCAATTCCTCGTCAAAGAGGTTGATTTCAACGGTTTTCAATAGGGCTCCCAGTTGTTGGTTCAACTCTCGCTGGGTATTGACCAGAGCTTGCCATTGATTTTCCACAGGTAATAATGCCTCCTACTAAAGTCGGAAGGTGTTTGATCCTACCAACTGCTAAATCTGTTATTCGACAGCAATGCATGCGGAACCTGCCGCTTCCTGAACCGCAGGTAATAAGGGGCCAATAGAGTACATATAGTACTAGAGAACTTCCTAAAGTAAGCAGCTCGTAACGAAGGGAGAGAAAGGACCCCTGCTGCAGCCGGGGTCTGCACCGTGACGAAGAAGAAACTGCGAATCGGAGTTATTTTTGGTGGACGCTCTAGTGAACACGAGGTTTCCCTGATCTCGGCCTCCTGCGTACTGGCCGCGATAGATAAAGACAAGTACGATGTTGTGCCCATAGGGATAACAAAAAGCGGGCAGTGGCTGTTAGGCGACAATGCCTTGCCGCTGCTCACTCAGCAGGTCCAGCGGGAGCTGGAGAGCTCAGGCCGCGGCTCAGAGGATATTTGGCTGGATAATCAGCAGCAGGTAATACCTGTATCCTTGGTCCCCATCCCCGGCAAGGCCGCTTTTGTATCCATGAACCCCCAGACTGATGCTGCAGAGAATCGGCAGATCCTCGCCGGGCTGGATGTGGTATTTCCGGTTCTTCACGGAACTTATGGGGAGGATGGAGCTATTCAGGGGCTTTTGGAGCTGGCCGACGTGCCTTATGTTGGGTCGGGTATTACTGCTTCAGCGTTGGCTATGGATAAAGCCATGGCCAAAGCTGTGCTGGCGGCAAGGGGCTTTCCGCAGCTGCCCTATATCGTAGTGCTCCGTTCTCGGTGGGAACGAGATCCCCAAGCAGTGCGCCGGGAGATAGAATCCCAGATCGGGTATCCTTGTTTTGTCAAACCGGCAAATCTGGGCTCTAGTGTCGGCGTTTCTAAAGTCCGCGGACCTGAGGAACTGGATGCTGCACTCTCGGAAGCAGCTATGTACGACCGCAAGCTGGTGATCGAACAGGATGCCGGCAATGTTCGGGAAGTGGAATGCAGCGTGTTGGGCAACGACGATCCAGCTGCCTCCGTACCAGGAGAAATCGTGCCCTCCAGGGAATTTTATGATTATATAGCCAAGTATCACGATGATAATTCACAGCTGATTATCCCGGCTCGCATTTCCGAGAAAACAACCAAAAAGGTGCAGGAACTTGCTGTAAAAGCCTTTAAGGCTTTGGATTGTGCTGGTATGGCTCGGGTTGATTTCTTCGTAGACAAGGATACGGAGGAAGTGTACATTAATGAAATCAACACCATACCGGGGTTTACTCCTATCAGTATGTATCCTAAGCTGTGGGAAGCTAGCGGACTCTCCTACGGGGAATTGATCGACCGGTTGATTCAGCTAGCTGTGGAACGGCATCGGGACAAACAGCGCAATGCCACATCCTTTAAGCCCAAAAAGTGAAAACTGTGCCAGCACCCCCATGGAGATCATCGGCCTAACACCACGATGATTTGCCCCTAGCGGGCGGAAAGGACCGATGAGCATGCTGTCAACTGTCAGGATGAAAGGGTCAAGGTTGAGGTTTTGGGGGCGTGTCTTGCTGTCGGCTGCATCTCTGGGAATCACGGGGTGGGCGTGGATGTTTTACAAGCATATCTGGGGTGCTTCCATTCCCGCCTTTGGTTCCCCGGACCCTTATCTGGAGCCTCTGCGCTGGCTGTTGGCGAGGTACTTGCTGGTCGGCGGAGGGCTGCTCTTGGCCTGGATCTCTGGTTTGGCCATGGCCAGGTCCGGTACGGAGGGGCAGGCACATCAGTCCGGCCGGCAGCGGCAAATGGGGTAGTTGTGGAGGAGTTTTTGCTTGAGCCTGGTTCAGCTGGATGGAGTAACAAAATACTTTGGCGATCAGTTGGTCTTTGACCGGATCGCAGCTGCCGTAGAGCGGGGAGACAAGATAGGATTGGTCGGTCCCAACGGAGTGGGCAAGACCACCGTCTTGAGGATAATTGCAGAAGAAATCCTACCTGACAGCGGCTCAGTGCGTAAAGCCAGTCAATGCCGCATCGGTTATCTTCCTCAGCGGCCGGAAAGAACTTGGGACATGACCTTAAGGCATTTGCTCATGACAGAGTTGAGTGAAATCCGGCGATTGGCTGAAGCTTTGGGCAGGCTGGAAAGGGAGATGGCGTTTCCGGAGGTTTACCAGGACCCGAGACTTCTGGAGCAAGTCATGATCCGTTACGGTCAGCTGCAGGAGGAGTTTCGGCTGGCCGGCGGTTATTCATACGAAGTAAAGATGAAGCAGGTCCTTCGCGGTTTGGGATTTTCCGAAGAGCACCTTGACCGGCCTGTTGCCGAGTTCAGCGGTGGCGAAGCGGTGCGGGCAGAGCTGGCTCGCCTGCTGTTGACGGAACCAGACCTACTGCTCTTGGATGAACCGACCAATCACCTAGACATGCAGGCCACCGAATGGCTGGAAGGATATCTACGGGAATTGAAAAAGGCGGTAATACTGGTCTCCCATGACCGGTATTTCCTGGACAGTATCTGCAACCGCATTTGGGAGCTGGATAATCATCAGCTGCTTCAGTACAAGGGGAATTTCACTCGGTATGCAGCACTGCGGCAGGAACGGCTATCCCGTCAAGAGGCGGAGTATCAAGCCTTTGTGGAGGAAGCCCAGCGCCTGCAGGCATATATAGACCGATATCGGGCCGGCAACCGAGCGAGGCAGGCCCAGAGCCGGGAAAAGCGCCTGGCTAAACTCAAGGCCGTATCTAGGCCCACCGCGACGGCGGCTGTTAACTTGAAGCTGGCTTTTGATGCCAATTCAGTGAAGCAAGTGCTCCTTGTAGAGGAGATGGCCATTGGCTATGATAAGCCATTGGTGCGGAACCTAAATTTGACCGTCTTGCGGGGAGAACGTTGGGGTATCATCGGACCTAACGGTGTAGGGAAAAGTACGCTGCTTAAGGTGTTGGTGGAAGAGGAGTCTCCATTGGCTGGGTCATTTGCCTGGGGAGACGGGGTTGCCATCGGGTATTTCCGCCAAGGCCTAGATGATATGCAGGAAGACAATACCATTCTGGACGAGGTGCTGGAAGCGAGGAATCTGCCGGTAGGCGAAATGCGCAGTTTCTTGGCACGCTTTCTGTTCACCGGCGACCAAGTTTTCAGGAAGATAGGCACTCTGAGCGGTGGAGAACGCTGCCGGGTGGCACTAGCGAAACTGATTCTGCAGAGACCTAATGTTCTGCTCTTGGACGAGCCCACCAATCACCTGGATGTTGTCAGCAGAGAGGCATTGGAGCGGGCTCTAGCGGATTTTCAGGGTACGATGCTCCTTGTAACCCATGACCGTTACTTGCTGGACAAGCTGGTGACCCATCTCTTAGTCTTGGAACCGGAGGGGTATGAAGTCTTTGAGGGAAACTACACTGCTTACCGGGAGCATAAGCGGCAAGAGCGGGAGGCCGCTGCGGCTGCTTTAGAAACAGAGGCTCCGGCGCGGACAAGAAGACAACCAGTCAAAGAGGCAAAAAGAGACCTGGCAAGGGATTTGGCGTGTGTGGAGGAAGCCATCACCGCGGCTGAGCAAGAGCTGCAGAAGTTGGCAGAAGAAATGGCCGATCCAGATGTCTATACAGACGGAGAAGCTATCAGAGCTTTGTCCTTAAGACATCGGGAGGTATCCCAAGGCTTGGAAGAACTCTATCATAGGTGGGAAGAGCTCCTATTGGAGCTGGAGCAGGAATCCAACGGAGTTTAGGAGAAGTACCTGGTATTACTGCCGCAGCCAGCCAAGGCCTTTGGGATTATCTCCCAAAGGCCAATTTGAATATTGCCAGTAGTTGCCAGGAGGGATAGTGATGGCAAGCGATAATACCAGGGCTTGGAGAATAGAGAACCCTTGGTGGCTGATCGCAGTGCCCCGGGAACTACTTACTGTCTATCATCGGGTAATCGGCAATGAAGCTGTTTTGCTCTGGCTGCATCTGCAGTGTTTTGGAGACAGCACCATGCTGTGGGATATCGACGCCTTGGTGGCTGAGCTCAATGCTCGAACCGGATTTTCTCCGGAAACCGTGATGCTGGCTCTCCACCGGCTGGAGCAGTACGAGCTGGTGGAGATGAAAGATCGGGTAATCAGGGTGCGTCCGCCGCTGACGGCAGAACAGTTTGCGGCGCGCTTTGCCGGTGAATTGGCAGCAGGCTTTGACGAGGCTCAGACCTTCGGCGAAGGATCTACTAAGGGGGATTTGAAGGCGCAGGCCCCGGAGGGACCGGCCCCTGCTGCCGCGGATGCTCTTGCCGCAGCCTCTAATCTTGATTTGTCCGATACAGCAGGGCCGGAGTCGGCAGATCCGGCAGGTGCAGAGCACGAGTCAATTAAGGATGCTTTTTCTTCTCCCGAGGCCGATTTTCAGGCAGTGCTGGATCTTTATCATAAGCGCATCGGCATGATGGGGCCTAAGCAGCGGGATAAGCTCCGCTTCTGGGTAGAAGAAGCGGGTATGAGTGCAGAAGTCGTAGCGGCAGCCATCGATCTTACTGCCCGCAAGGCGGAGAAGCCGCGGATCCAGTACCTGGAAGGGGTTCTCCGTAACTGGTATAATGATGGTGTGCGAACGCTGGAAGAAGCATTGAAAAGATACCCGGAGATTGCTGGAGAGAGCGGTGGCGCTTCTGCCGGCTATGAGGGAGCTCCCAATGCCGGAGCCTATGCTGAAGCAGATCGAGAACTAATTCAGAAATGGAAGGAGCTTTACCCTGATGAGTATAGCAGCTAGGAAGCTGGATGAATTGGAGGGTAAAGTACCCTTCGTGCCCATGGACCTCGATGCCGAAAAGCGGGTATTGGGCATCTTGATCAAGTATCCGGACAAAATTGACCTGGTTATCGATAAGCTAAAACCCAATCATTTTTATGATCGGGTACACCGGATGATCTTTGAGGCAATTCTGGAGCTGTATCAGTCCAAGGGGCGGATTTCCTATACACAGGTCTATGCCAAGCTGCGCAAGGAGCAGGAGATTGATACTCTCGAAGAGGTGCTCGTAGGCATCACTGAATCCTTCGCCAGCCAGGCGGAGCTGGAACCCAGCGTTGAAGTACTGCTGGAAAAAGACGCCAAACGGCAGATCCTCGAGGCCGCCAGGAAAATAGAACAGATGGTTCTTCTGGAGACAGAAGACAGCATCGAGAGTTACCAGGCTAAGGCCCAAGAACTGATTTTCGCAGCGACAAACGCGGTTTCGAGCCCGGAAGACGACGCCAAAGACCTCCTGCAGGTCCTCAACAAATGCTATATCAACTTGCTGCAGCGGCGGGAGGGCAAGACCACCCATGGATTAATGGTAAGGTATCCATCTATCGATGCCTTTACCACCGGCTTCAAGAAGAAAGACCTGATAATTCTAGCTGCCCGGCCCAGCATGGGCAAGACTTCCTTAGCCCTCAATTTTGCTGTGAACGTGGCCAAGCGCGGTATACCAGTGCTCATCTTCAGTTTGGAGATGGATGATGAACAAATCGGCGACCGTCTGGTGTTAAGCGAGCTGTTCCGCACTAAAGGCAGAGGGCCGGAAGAGGTTACAGCCTTCGACTATGCGACAAAGATGACTGATGCGCAGTTTGCCGTTACACAGTCCATTTTCAATGATCTATACAAACTGCCAATCCAGATCGTGGATAAACGGGGACTGACAGTAGCAGAGATCCGGGCTAAGGCCAGGAAAGTAAAGGCGGAACGTCCAAATCTGGGTCTGATCATAATCGACTATTTGCAGCTGATTAAACCGCCGGCGGATACGAGAAAAAACTGGTCATTAGTGGTGGGTGATATTGTCCGAGAACTTCGGGACCTGGCCGGCGAGCTGGATCTGCCCCTTATCCTTCTATCTCAGCTGAATCGAGGCGTGGAAAGCCGGGAAGACAAGCGGCCCATGATGTCAGATCTTAGGGACAGCGGTAATATCGAGGAGTTTGCTGACGTGATTATGTTCCTATATCGGGAGGATTACTATTATCCCGAACAAGCTGCCGAAAAAGGGCTTGAGGGTATCACCGAGGTGATCTTCGCTAAGCAGCGAAAGGGTCCCACCGGTAAAGTAAAGCTGCGTTACCATAAAGAATATACCCGGTTCGTTGAGGAAAGCGATCGGGAAGAACCTTAGGCAGGAGTATAGATATGGAGTTATTTGAAGAACTGGAGCGGATCAAGATTCGCTTTGTGGCAGCATATGACAAGCTGGTGGAGCAAGGAGTCATATCCGAAAAGGATTATCAAGAGATCCTTGAGATTATCGATGACCTGGACAGTTACAGTCTAGAGGAACTAAAGGAGCGTCTAGGGCGGTTTCGCCATGCAGCACCTTTTCAGTCCGGCGGGGATAAAGAATAATAAACATAAGAAAGCGGAGGTTTAGAATTTGCGATTAGTTCCGGCAGCTCGTCCGCAAAGGCGCCAGCTGTGGCCTTATCTGCTTTCAGCAGCTGTGGTTTTGTGTTTAGGAGTGTGGCTGGCGGCGGCAAAAACAGTTACTATCATTATAGATAATGAAGTTCATCAAGTGGTGAGAACTTGGGGCGGTAAGGTGGATGATGCTCTGGCTAAGGCCGGAGTCGTTCTACAGCATGGGGACCAGGTGGAACCAGCGGTGACCCAACGGATAACCCGGGACATGGAGATTCGGGTCCGCCGCAGCTTCCCGGTTGCCCTCATTGTAGGCGGTTCGGAGCAAATAGTGCGGTTCACCGGCGGTTCTGTGGCGGAACTGCTGCAGCAGCAGGGAATTGAGCTGGGGGAACTGGATCGGGTTGTTCCCGAGCTCACCCAGACAATTGCGGGTACCCAGACTGTTGAGGTCATTAGAGTGTCTAAAGAACAAGTGACGGTGGAGGAAGAGGTTCCCTACGGGAGCAGGGAGTGGGCAGAACCCACGTTGGAGAAGGGCAAGACCAAGGTTGTACAGCAGGGCCAGGTGGGTCTGCGGGAAAAGGTCTACGAGGTAACGTACGAAAACGGCCGCGAAGTAAACAGGGAGCTGCTCTTCACCCGTGTAGTAAAGGAGCCCAAAGATGAAATAATAGGGATAGGGACAAAGGAGCCGGCAAAGAACGTCATCACCACCGCCCGGGGTCCGGTGCAGTACAGAGAAGTAAAGGAAATGATCGCTACCGCCTATTCTCCGGATCCGGAGAGTACCGGCCCGTGGGCCGACGGAGTAACCGCCACCGGTGTGAAGGCCGGCTATGGGATAGCGGCAGTAGATCCAGATGTGATACCCCTGGGGACTCGGCTGTACATCCCCGGTTACGGACATGCGCTGGCCGCGGATGTAGGTGGAGCAATTAAGGGCAACCGCATCGATTTGTGCTTCGATACACACCAGGAAGCTGTGAGATTTGGTCGGCGAACGGTAAAGGTATACATCCTGGATTAGATGGGCAGGTCACCTGCCCTTTTTGCATAACAACGGAGGTTGGATTGTTTTGGAGTTGACTGCTGTGGATACTGCCTTGGCTTCACCTGCTGCGGTGCGCCGTTTGGCTGCCAAGTACGGATTTACCTTCCGCAGGTCTTTAGGGCAGAACTTCTTGATCGACGGCAATATCTTGAGGAAAATTATCCATGCCGCCGAGATAAGCAGAGCCGATACAGTCATAGAGGTCGGTGCCGGTATTGGAACTTTAACCAGAGCCCTGGGGAGCACGGCCGGACGGGTTCTGGCGCTGGAGGTGGACAAGCGGCTGGAACCCATTCTCCAGGAGACTGTAGGCGAGTATGACAATGTAGAGATCGTCTGGGAAGACGCTCTGAAACTGAACTGGGCCTCTTTCCGTGACCGCTACGGCCTAGGTCGGGCGAAATTCGTTGCCAATCTTCCTTATTACATCACGTCGCCCTTGATGATTAACCTTTTCCGGCAAGGGTCGTTCCTTGAAAGCATCACGGTTATGGTGCAGCGGGAAGTAGGAGAGAGGTTTACTGCAAAACCTGGAACTAAAGCCTATGGAACCCTGACTGTGTTGGCCGGTTATTATAGTGAGGTGGAGGTCTGCCAAATTGTGCCTCCTACTGTCTTTATGCCGCCGCCGGATGTGGAATCAGCGGTGGTGAAGTTTACCATCCGTCCCTATGAAGTAGAAACTCTAGACCCGACATTATTCTGGACAACCGTCAAGGCGGCTTTCGGGCAGCGAAGAAAAACCCTCGCCAATTCTCTGGCTGCAAGCCTAAAGCATCTTGTGTCCAAGAAGGAAGTCCACGATATACTGTTTGCTTGTGGTATTTCCCCGGAACGGCGAGCAGAAACTCTAACTGTTAGGGATTTTGTAGTCCTGGCGAACCAATTGGCCGCCTTTGTCTCAAAAGATGCAAAATAACGGTGCAACCAGAAACAACCGGGAAATACCGACAGGGAATGGGTCGAGCTGTACAGAATATCTTCCCTATTGGGGTGAGCATATGGAGTACTTCCTTAGTCCGTCCAAAGGCCGCCTGTCCTTTGAAGAGGTTTGGCATGACATAATAAACTACATCCACGAACAGCCGGAGGCAGAATACAAGCTGATCATCGGCACTGATTCGCAGTATTCGGAAGATACAACCTGTTTTGTGACTGCCATTATAGTGCACCGCATAGGCAAGGGTGCTAGGTATTACTACACCCGTGAATATGAGTTTGTCGGCAGGTCTTTGCGCCAGCGGATTTTCTACGAAACCTCCCGCAGCCTTGCTCTGGCTAGTCAGATAGCGGAAAAACTGGCCGAGAACGGGCACGCTGATCTTAATGTGGAGATCCATCTGGACGTGGGTATCAACGGAAAGACCAAGGAGCTAATCCGGGATGTGATCGGCATGGTCGTAGGCAGCGGCTTCGATGCCCGCATCAAACCGGAGTCTTATGGAGCCTCTAAAGTAGCAGATAAGTTCACCAAGTAGCTAACCCGTATGCACTGCGGTTAGACTCGTCCTCCGCTGTGTTCCCCGTTCTATCCCATCCCCATTTTTCAGCTATTCCAACCTGACTGTGCTTCTCTTTTCCCTTCGCACATATTTTTCCCGGTCTCATAGTATGATTCAGGATTAAGTGCCCTGAGCAACATACGGCAGCTGACCGATGGCGCAGGTTTTGCGGGAGGCAAAATAATGTGCGGAAGAATTGTGGTTAACGGACGGGTCTGGGAAGGCGCTGGTTTGTGCAGATGGGTAGATGAAGTGCTGATGCTTCCCCTTCAAGCTGTAGCGGAACGACTGGGTGCTAGGCGGCGCTGGATAGCCTATCCCCGGCACTTAGAGGTGGAAAAAGACGGAAAGGTCATGGCCCTAGAGATTGGCGCTGCCAATGCTCGGCTGCAGAGCGAGGAAATACCCTTGGACTTTCCTGTTTATCTGGATCAGGGCCTGATTATGGTGCCGGTTTCCTTGCTCGGTCGCTTCTTCGGCCTATCTTGGACCTATGTGAAAGATGTAGATGCAGCCATCTTGAGCAGAGCTGAACCAGCTCTCGCTGACAAGAGAGTTGTACTCGATCCCGGCCACGGCGGGGATGATCCAGGGGTGATCAGCGGCTGTTTGGTGGAATCTGAGCTTACGTGGGATGTTGCCCACCGCCTCAGCGGCCTGCTGATTCTAGCCGGAGCTGTGGTGACGTCCACGAGAGAGGAGCATGAAACGGCTTCACCATTTCAGAGGGTGATGGTGGTGGAAAAGGCGAAGCCGGATGTTGTGATCAGCATTCATATGAACAGCTTTCTCTGTCCTGCTCACAACGGTCTGGAAACCTACTGGTACAACAGCTGGCCCGCCCGGCATCTGGCGGAGTATGTGCATAGGGGTATTCTCGAGGAGATAGACATGCCTGACCGGGGAGTGCGGGAGTCGGCATTTTGTATCCTGCGCCACTCACCAGCTGCCTCAATATTGATCAAGCTGGGGTTTGTCACCGGAGACAGTGACCGAGTTATACTCAAGGATAAATGGATGCGTGAAAGAGCGGCTTTGGGCATATTTAGGGGAATACGGGATTTTGTGGAAGCCTTCGCAGGGGCAATGTAAAAATCTTGTTGCAAAAGACCAAAGACAAGCCTTGACAGGGCATTGACCCGCTGATATAATAATCCTTTATTTGACTAAGAGATAGCGGTGTGGTATAATCTGATTGATGACAAAGAGGGAAGGTGATGCAAGTGCCAGCACAGAGTGCCGGAAGCCTGGATGCCATAAGGAAGAGTCTGGAAGCCAATGTCGGCAAACGGGTCAGACTGCGGGCCAATAGGGGACGTCGGAAGGTGCTAGAGGCAGAGGGTGTGCTGGAGCAAACCTACCCCAAGCTTTTTGTGGTAAAGTTGGACAAACCCAGTGCAATTAAACGCCTTTCGTACACTTACGCTGACGTGCTGACCGAGACCGTACAGGTTACCATCGGCGACAAACAGGTTGGCTCGGCGCAGTAGCTAGGTAGTCATAGACTCTAGTTTTGGATACGAACCCCAGGATGAATCCTTTGCGGGATTCACCCTGGGGTTTTGCTTTTTCAATTGAGCTTCTAATCCATAACTGCTGCTGCATAAGATTTAGAGAGCTGAAGGAGGCGTCAACGGATGGGCCGGGGGACTTGGCGGCCGGGGAAACGAACAGTGCTGCGCTTGGGCGATAGGGGCTTACCTGTAACTTGGCTCCAGGAACGGCTGAAAGCCTTGGCCTATGATGTGGAGATCGATGGGATATACGGATACCTAACTGAGGATTGTGTTTCCTCTTTGCAGCGGGAATTCGGTCTTAGGGTGGATGGATTAGCCGGTCCCCAGGTCTTTGAACTGCTCCAGGACAGGGATATTCAGGAAAAGGCGCCCCGGTGGCAGGTTTGGGGCGCAGTACACGGCGGGTGTTCTTGGCAGCAGTTGGAACGCCAGTCTTACGGAGATGTCTGGCAAAAACTGATGGGTATATTCCTCTATTGCTTTCGGGTCGGAGAAAACGGCGATGTTGCGGGAGACTTCCCTACGGCAGCAGTCTCTGACCCGTCGCTGGCTGGAATTAGGCTGGTACCGGTCATCAGCAACTACAACCAGGATTCCTATGACCAACCAGCGCTGGAAACACTGCTCAGAAAACGGCAGCTGCTCCGCCGCTTTCAAGAGGCTGCCAGGAAACTGCTGGCCAGTGCGAGAGTAGACGGCATCGCGCTGGACCTGCAGGGGGTGGGAATGGGATACGGCAGAAGGTTTGCTGCCTTAGCTGCAGGGGTGCGCAAGCTGGCTGGTCGTTACGGCAAGCGGATGTATATGATGTTAACACCGGCCGATGCTCAACGGGTACTGCCCCGGTTTGTTGAAGCCCGTTTGTGGAAGCTGCCGGATAGAGTGGTTTTCCAGGCGCCTTGGGAGAGGGTTGTCGGTGAGCCGGGGCCCAGTATGGGTTACGGATGGTTGCAGAAAGAGCTGAAAGATGTATGCCGATATCTGCCTGCCTGGAAACTGTTGGTAACCTTGCCGGTAAACGGGATTGCGTGGCATGTTGGAGAGGACCGGGACTACAAGTACTTGTCCTACGATGAAGCCCGCAGACTTGCTTATCTAAAGCAAGCAGCTGTTCGTTGGGACAATCTAGACAAGACCTCCTACTATGATTTCTCCGATGAGAAGGGCCGCTATCGTGTCTGGTTTGAGAACAAAGACAGTCTTAAGTCGAAGCTTGACTGGCTCCAGGGACAGCGTGTCGCCGGTGTTGTCATCAGTCCTTTGGGAAGCGAAGATATCCGGATCTGGGACGGACTTGAGAGGTAATATTTACCGATATAGTCAGAGATCTCCCAGCATATAAATTTCAGTGTTAGGTCTGCAACGAACAAAGGGGGGAAAGAGTTCATGGCCTTAAGGGTAAGGGATGATATCGTCCAATTGGAAACGGTAATCGGTACCAACTCCACCCAGACCGTAGCCGATGGGACAGTGTCTATCCCCGGCAGTATGCTGCCGGCGGAGCGGATCGTGAAAGTAACCGCGGTTCCCAATATCAAGGAGCATTGGGTTGAAGAAGATAGAGTCAATGCCGAAGGAACCATAACCGTTGTCATTATCTACGCAGGAAAGGGCAGCATAGGAGAGACATTCTACGGAAGCACTCACATTGCTGATGCCATTTCCTTCAGCCATTCGGTGGATATACCCGGCGCACAGCCTGACATGCAGTCCCAATGCGATGCGGCAGTCCTTGACTTGCAGTCGGAGCTGAGAAGCGACGGCCGCACTGTAGACCTAGATATAGTCTTGGAGCTCACGGCAAGGGCGGTATCGACCCAAGAGTTGATGGTAGTCACCGACGCCGCGGCAGAGACCGCCGCTAAGCTGAAGGTCGTCAAGGATTGGGTTCAAATTGAGGATGTAATCGGCAGGGGAAAGGGAAAGGCGGAGATTAGAGACGTTATCCCCATTCCGGGGGGAAGCGGACTGCACTTCAAGCTGCTGGAAATATCGAGTAGGTTCCGGGCCGTCGAGAACCGAGTGGAGATAGACCGGGCTGTTATAGTCGGAACCATGAGCTACAAAGCGGTGCTGGCACGACATAATGCTGATAGCGGGGAGGAAGAGATCATCGTACACCGCTGGGACGACATATCAAGCGTACAACTAAGCGCTGAAGTGTACGGCAGTCAGCCGGGAATGACTGCGTATTTCCAGGTGGCTGCTCCGGTGGTTTCCGGTCAGCTGACCAATGATGGCCAAAGCCTGATTGTTGAGGGCGAGCTGAGTGCGGATGTCAAGGTCGTCCAGCCTTTGAACATCTCAGTAGTCACCGACCTGTCCGCAGAAGGCGATATGGAGATCGGGGTTAGGCATGAGACCATCCAGCTTCAGCAAGTGGGCGACACTGCCTTCAAGGATATCTATGTAGACGGCACTGTACAGCTGCCAGCTGCCCATCCTCCTTTGGAAAGGCTGCTGGATGTGGAGGCCAGAGCTGCTGTTACCAGCACTTCCACTGCCGGCGGTCGGGTGATGGTGTCGGGATATGTGGATCTGGCAATCCTATATGCTGCTCGGGCCGATGATTTCAGCCAGCCTGTCTATCAAGCAGTTTGGAGCACGGCCGCAGCATTCGAGACCAGCATCAACGTCCCAGCACTGGCCACTGCCGCCGAGGGTGAAGCCGAAGCCGGCGTGGTGATTCATGATGTGCGGGCAGAACCCATCAGCAGAGATACAATTAGCTTTCATGTGATGGGTTCCGTGTCTTGTCGTCTGCAGGAGACTTTGACTAAGGATGTAGTGGCAGAGGCTGTAGAACTGCGGCAGTTTAGGGGCAGGCGGCCCACGTATACTTGCGTGATCTTGCAGCCAGACGATTCCCTTTGGAAACTGGCCGCCAAGTACCGTACCACAGTGGAGAACCTGCTGGAACTCAACCCAAATCTCGCGGAGGCAGCCATGACAAGCGGGGGGCTTCCAGTAGGCAGCAAGGTGCTGATATCACACTCAGGGCCGTCCCAATCAGAGTAATTTGGGAAAAGGTTGCTGGGAAGTTCCAGGCTGTATACCACGCCATAGCCAATAGAATCCGTTTATATTACTGCCGGCGCACAGTACTGCACCGGCAGTTGATTTTGGCGGAGCTTTTCTCAGCCAGTCTGATATAGGCGTATTATGACCTTCCGCTGATAAGCCGCAGTGTGTATACATTTGTTACTAATAAGCATAATCTGTATTATACATACTCATACTATAGAGTACCAAACAAGTCCAAAAAGGAGGGGATTCGATGGGTTCTCAGGTGAGGGAAGAGACTGCAGTGATAGACAATGCCAACCGCATGTATACTGAAGAGGAAGATCAAAAAATCTTAGCCAAGTGGTGGAACAAGAAACTCAGACCGGAGTTGGCGCGGGAATTAGGTAGAACTGAAGCTGCCCTTGCGCAGCGTTTTTATGCCATTCTAAAAAAGAAGGGGATAGATCCTAAGACTTATAGAGAAAAAATGAGGGAGCAAAACGGTCGGTACCTGCAGTCCGTAACTCCAGCATCCGGCCGCAGCTGGACCAGAGATGAAGACATAATTCTGTGGCGAAGTGTTAAAGCTGGCGAAGACTTTGTAGATATTGCTGCCCGGCTTCCAGGTCGAACAATAGACGAATGCCGGGAGCGCTATGAAGTCCTGCGGCAGGCCAACGCAGCCGCGGATACTTCTGGGCAAGCTTCAGAAGCATTCCGCCCTGAAGTCCCGCAGACTGCCGAAGCGGAAGATGAGAGAAAACAAGAAATTCAAAAATCCGCAGAAGATGGGCAAGCAGCTGGTGCAAGAATAGATATCCATGATAAGGATAGCGAAGACGCCGGCGATTTCTTGGAAGTGCTGAGACAGTTTCCCCAGCAGGCCGAAACCCTGAGCCACCGCATGAACGATATTGAAAGGGATATAGAATATATAAAGGGCAGTCTGCAGTTCACCCTGGAACACCTGGCCAAAGGTCTGCAGAATATCGCCAACTATCTGGTGGGACAAGAGCAAGATTTTACGGCCTTTGAGAAAATACGACAGGAGAATCAAGCTCTCCGCACGCAGTTGGCAGCATTGAAACAGCGTATGGAAAATGAAAAAAAGGAACTGAGAAAGGTTTATAATGAACTGGAATTCTGGCTTGGCGAATTCTTGGAGATGCGGAAAATCGAGAAAGTGGCCAATCTGGGTGAGCTGATACCGAAGCTCAAGTACTCCTATGATAAGTTTGGGGTACTACTGCAGATCGAGAAAGAAGCTTGACTAAGACTGCTAAAACCAGCGGTTGTGAAGTATGCCCTGGGGTTTACGCCGCCAGGGTTTCATTGTTTATCCAGGTCAAATATTCCTATTAACTCTCCACTGGTGAGCGGAGAAGACTATGGTACGAGAAGTGATTTGAGTATAAGATAATAAGTAAAAGCAAGGTACAGGAAGGGACGGAGAAAACTTGCAAAGGCGGTCGAAGGAGAAAATGAAGCTCAGAAGAAAGACACTGCGCTGGCCGACCGGTGCTGCCGTGGCCATGATATTGATTATCTCGTTCTTGTCCGCACCGGTGGGATTGGGAGTGGCAGAGGCCCTGACCTCCGATGATGTGCAAGCCGATGTGGCTATGCTGGTAGTTGCAGGTACCAACCAGGTGCTTTTCGAAAAAAACCCGGACAAATCCGTTGAACCTGCCAGCATTGCCAAGATTATGACTCTGTTGTTGGCTTTGGAAGCCGTGGAGAGGGGTGAAAGCTCCCTTTCCGATAAAATAGTGATCAGCCCCGATGCCGAGGCTATCGGAGGCTCTCAAGTTTGGCTTAGGGCCGGTGAGGTATTTACCCTGGAGGAGCTGCTGAAGGCAGTAGCTATCCAATCAGCCAACGATGCTGCCTACGCGGTGGCCGAACATGTGGCGGGATCAGTCTCTGCCTTTGTTAAGCAAATGAACCGCAGAGCTCAGGAACTGGGCATGAAGGACACTGTGTTCACCAACGTCCACGGCCTGCCTCCAGATCCGGGTCAGGAGCGGACCGTGACCACTGCCCGGGATATTGCCAAGATGTCCCAGGAAATTCTTAAATTCCCAGTGGTTTTGGAGTGGACCTCCACTTGGACAGAGGTTTTTCGCCGCGACAATCCCCGCACCGTGCTGTATAACACCAATCAGATGCTGAGGGAGTATCCAGGGCTTGATGGTCTTAAGACCGGTCATACTGACAGTGCAGGGTATTGTCTCGTAGCCACTGCCAAGCAAGACGACCTGCGGCTGATATCCATCGTCATGGGCACATCCAGCGATGCGGAGCGCCGTCGGGAAACCCGCAAGCTGCTGGACTACGGCTTTAAGGGCTTTACCAAACAGAGGTTAGTTGAGGCTGGGGAAATCGTGGGTGAGGTCGTGGTTAAGAATGGAGTTCCGGAGGTCGTCAAGGTATTGGCTTCAGCTCCCCTAGACGCCCTTGTGGAAAAAGGAAGTTCTGGACCTTTCCACCGGCATCTTGAGCTGCAACCGGATTTGGAAGCGCCGCTGAAAGCCGGAGAGAGGGTTGGGGTAATGGCTGTCACTCAAGAGGACCGGATTCTGGGGGAAGTGCCCTTGGAATTGGAGCGAGATGTCAATCCCGCCGGCATTCTTGTCAGAGTCTGGCGCTGGCTGCGGGATCTTGTGCGCTCACTAATTACCGCCCAGCCAGCTGCCTAAAGGTAAGACATGGGGGAGTTGTGGGCCTTGGGTCGGATAGTTGAAAGTGCCCATGCCAAGATCAATTTGGTGTTGGATGTTGGTCCAGTAAGGTCTGATGGCTATCATTGGATTCATACGGTAATGCAGTCTCTGGAACTGAGAGATATAGTAATAATGGAAGAACGCCCGGCAGGGATATCCATAGAGTGCCTGCCGGGGGATCCTACCCGCCAGGGAGCGATGTTCTGCCTGGAACTTGAACCCTGCTCCATGCCTCCCAGCAATGCCGAGAATCTGGCGTGGAAGGCAGCGGATCTCTTGAGGCAGGCGGTAGGCATTCAGCGGGGTGTGTCTATTACCATCAGAAAGGCCATTCCCCTGGCAGCCGGCTTGGCTGGGGGTAGTGCCGATGCCGCAGCCGTCCTTCGGGGGTTAAACCGGCTGTGGAACCTAGGCCTGGACTTGGCGGAATTGGCTGCCGTAGGAGTAAAGGTAGGCGCCGATGTTCCTTTTTGCTTGCTGGAAGGAACTGCAGAAGTAACCGGCATCGGCGAAAAAATCAGACCCGTGGATTCTCCTCCGCCGTGGCCGGTGCTGCTGCTGAAGCTGCCGGTATCAGTGTCTACCAAGTCTTGTTACGAAGCCTATGATAAGCTGGCTTCCCCTCCCCGTGTGAATGCGCCTGCCATGCTGGAAGCTCTGGCAAATTGCGATTTGGCCGCGGCGGCAAGAAGGCTTGGCAATTCTTTGGAGGCGGTTACATTCCAGCAGGTACCGGAGCTGGCATTTTGGCGGCAGGCTATGGAACAGGCTGGGTGTCTGGGAGTGCTGATGAGCGGCAGCGGGCCCACCCTTTTTGGGCTGGTCCGAGACGAAGAGCACGGTCATGCTGCGTTTCAGCGCCTTGCTCACAGGATAAAGCAGGAACCACCGGCTATGTTGCCTAACCTATACCTCACCAGGTTTTTGTCGAGTAACAGGCAGGATCAGTTCGAAGGAGGCACACGGCATGCGTAAACGGCTGGCCCCAATCCAACTGGACAACTATAAGCCTCTGCGGGATGTGGTTTTTGAAAACCTAAGGGAGGCAATCATTACCGGCCAGCTGCGACCTGGCGAGAGATTAATGGAGGTGCAGATTGCCGAAGAGCTTGGTGTAAGCAGGACACCTGTGAGGGAGGCAATCCGCAAGCTGGAACTGGAAGGCCTGGTGGTTATGGTTCCCCGGAAGGGGGCATACGTCTCCAATGTGTCCATTAAGGACATAAGCGACGTATTCCAGATCCGGAGGGTTTTAGAAGGTTTGGCAGCGGAACTTGCCGCTGATAGGTTAACTGACGAGCAGCTGGAGGAGTTGGAGCAGCTTTTGGACCGTACCACGGAGACAGTGGAAAAGCTGGATGTATTAACTACAGTAGATATGGACACCGGTTTTCACCAGGTTATCTATGAAGCCAGCCGTAACGAAAAACTGAAGAGCATGCTCTATCATCTGCGGGAACAGATTCAGCGCTTTCGCACCCAGTCCCTGAGCAGACCAGGCCGCTTGCAGCAGGCATTGGTTGAGCACAGGGCTATCCTGGAAGCCTTGAGAGAGCGAGATGGACAACTGGCCCGTCGGTTAGTGGAGGAACATATTGAGAGTGCGGAAAGTGCGCTGCTGGCTGCTTTTGAAGAAAGTGAAGAAGAGGAAGAGGACTCATGAATGAAGTCGATGCAGTTGTGCTAGCTGGTGCCAAGAATACAGGTCGGTTGCGAAAAATGGATAACAGCTCCTATGAAGCCAGTATTGAGATCGCAGGGCGGCCTATGCTGTATTATGTGCTGGATGCTCTTGCGGCTGTGCCGGAGATTAAGAGGATAGTGGTAACAGCTCCCTTTGGGGCTTTTGAAGGCGACTGGCAGGGGAAGGTGACCTTTTTGCCGGCAGCTGACACTATGCTGGAAAACATACGGAGGGGGATTGCAGCTCTTAACAGCAAGGGCAAAATCCTCATCGTCACCTCCGATATTCCTCTGATCAGCCCTGCCGCTGTATCAGATTTTATTCAGAGATGTAAAGAGCGGGAAGCGGATATTTATTATCCCATCGTCTGCCGGGATGTGAATGATCGGCATTTTCCGGGAGTTAAGCGAACCTATGTCCGTCTGCGGGAAGGAGTATTTACCGGCGGCAACATGGCCTTGGTTTCCCCCAATGTGATCGAAAGGTGTTCTGACATTATTGAGCGGGCCATCGCCATGCGCAAGAATCCTCTGCAGTTGAGCCGGCTGCTCGGCTTCAAGTTTATCGTCAAATTCCTGTTTAACCAGTTAAGCTTGCAGGAGATAGAAGCCAGGGTGCAGGATGTGCTGCACTGCCGGGGAGTAGGTGTGATCTCGCCTTATCCCCAGGTTGGAATCGATGTAGATAAGCCCAGCGATCTAGAATTGGTGCGGCAGGTCTTGGAGAGCGGGGCTCAGAGTTATTCGGGCTCAGAACTGATGGCAGGAAAGGATATGCATTTTCACTGAACTCCAATCAAGTTTGGCAGCAACCGACCAGCATAGCTGCCTCCTTAAGGGCCCAAACTAGGAATGGACCCGATAGGAGGTGAAAACATGGGTACTGGTCAGAAGAGGAATACGCCTCTGATTCAGGAGGCCTACAATGCTCTTCAGCAGTTTAAGTATGAAACCGCAAATGAGTTGGGTATTCAGGTGCCTCAGGGCGACTATTGGGGTCACATCTCGTCTCGAGACTGCGGAGCAGTGGGCGGCAATATGGTGCGGAAGATGATCGCCGCTGCTGAGCAGTCTTTGATCGCTCAGGCCGGCGGTAATACACAGCAGAACTATTAGATTTAGGTATCCTAAGCAGATACCCATCGGTGAAATGCACTGCAATACACTGGTTGTGCAGACCATAGCTGGTTTTATATGAGCCCGCCATCTGGCGGGCTTATGTGCGATCGAGGTATAATAATATAAGGAGTTTATAACATCTTATTCCTCACAGTTGGGAGGGTAAATATATGTCAATAACGGCAGTGGTTCTGGCGGCGGGGAAAGGCACCCGCATGAAGTCTTCAGTGCCCAAGGTCCTCCATCCCGTATGCGGGCTCCCCATGATATCCCATGTAATAAACAACCTCAAGGAGGCTGGTGTTGAGCGAATCATAGTTGTAGTCGGCCCAGAAGGGCAGGGGATTAGAGAAATGCTTGGGTCCGAAGTGGAGTACGTCCTGCAGGCCGAGCAGCTGGGTACAGGCCACGCAGTTCTGCAGACAGAACCTCTACTGAGAAACCGCGTAAGCACTCTGCTGGTGACCTACGGTGACACACCCTTGTACCGAGCCGAGACCTTGCGTAGACTGATCAAAGTCCACCAAGAAACTCAAGCCAGCGCCACTGCATTGTCTGTATTTCTCGATAATCCCACAGGATACGGACGGATTATCCGAGATGCCGAGGGGGTATTTTGTAAAGTCGTGGAAGAAAAGGATGCAGCGCCAGAAGAGGCAGCGGTAAAAGAGATCAACAGCGGCACTTATGTTTTCCAATCTGAGCCGCTGTTTGCCGCTCTGCACCAGCTCAGCCCCAAGAATGCCCAACAGGAGTACTACTTAACAGACGTGTTGGAGATTATTAAGAAACAGTCTGGCCGCATAGAGATATTCACCCATGATGACTGCGAGGAAGTATTGGGGATCAACAACCGGGTGCAGCTGGCAGCGGCGGAGAAAATCCTGCGGAATCGGATCCGAGAAAAATGGATGCTGGCCGGTGTGACAATGATGGATCCAGATACTACTTATATAGATGCCCAAGCTGAGTTGGAGCCGGATGTGGTGCTTATGCCGTTTACGTTTATTGAAGGACGTACCCGGATTGCTTCCGGCTCAGTCATCGGTCCCTTCGCCAGGCTGAGGGATTGTGTGGTAGGAGAGAATGTGACCATAGATCATGCAACGGCACTGGAAAGTGCTTTCGAACCGGGCTGCACCGTAGGGCCCTACACTTACATCCGCCCGGGGTGCCGTGTGGCAGAAAAGGCCAAGGTGGGAGGATTTTGCGAGATCAAGAATACCACTGTGGGACCTGGCAGCAAGGTGCCTCACCTGTCATACTTAGGCGATACCACTGTGGGAAGTGGAGTCAACATCGGCGCGGGAACCATCACCTGCAATTATGACGGTCAGAAAAAACACCGTACAGAGATTGAGGATGGAGCCTTTGTCGGCAGCAACTGCAATCTGGTGGCTCCTGTTAAAGTGAGGGCAGGTGCTTATGTGGCAGCCGGTTCTACCATAACCGAAGACGTGCCTTCTGGGGCCCTCGGGATAGCCAGGAACAGACAGCGGAACATTCTCGGTTGGGTTGAGCGCCGGCTGCAGAAAAGAAGCTCCCAGGAAGAGGGATAATTATACGATTCTCGAATTATCCGGAGGAGGCAGTGAATCCTCCAAAAAGTCGATGATACAGGATGTGAGAAGATGTGTCTATCAGGCACAATTATAAGAAACTAAAGATCTTTACAGGAAATGCCAATCCAAAACTGGCCCATGACATCGCCCGTTATTTAGGTACAACGGTGGGCCGCTGCGAAGTAAAGCGGTTCAGAGATGGAGAGATTAACATTCGCATCATGGAGACGGTGCGGGGAGCTGATGTGTTTGTTGTTCAGCCCACAAGCGCTCCCACCGATACACATTTGGTTGAGCTTTTGATTATGATTGATGCTTTTAGACGGGCATCGGCTAAAGAAATAGCGGCTGTCATCCCGTATTACGGCTATGCCCGCCAGGACCGAAAGACGCAGCCCAGGGACCCTATCAGCGCCAAGTTGGTCGCCAATCTGCTGACCGCTGCCGGTGCTGACCGAGTGTTGACCATGGATTTACATGCCGGACAGATTCAAGGCTTCTTTGACATTCCCGTGGACAACCTGCGGGCACTGCCCATTCTGGTCAACTATTTCCGCGAGAAGCAGCTGGAAGATGTAGTAGTGGTATCCCCCGACGTAGGGGGAGTCTCCCGGGCACGGGAATTTGCCAATCGCTTGAACTGCGGTTTGGCCATTGTAGACAAACGGCGGCCAGAACCCAATAAGGCCGAAGCCGTCAATGTGATCGGGGAGATTGAGGGGAAGACTGCCATCATAGTTGATGACATCATCGACACCGCAGGCAGCATGGTGGAGGCTGTCAGAGTGCTTCTCGACCGGGGTGCGAAGGAAGTGTATGCCTGCTGCAGTCATCCGGTGCTGTCGCCGCCGGCTGTGGAGCGTTTAGCAGCATGTCCGGTGAAGGAAGTAGTGGTAACCGACAGCATTCCTCTGCCGCCTGAGAAGCAGCTTGACAAGATCAAGGTACTATCCGTGGCTCCCTTGTTCGGTGAAGCCATCAGGAGGATTTTTGAGGAGCTGCCGGTAAGTAAACTCTTTGAGTAGTTTCTCCATATGGAAATCGGTGGCTGCTGAGGCTTATTTGACCAGCACGTAGACCAGTGGTATAATATGAAGGCCAAAGAAAAGCCTAGAAAAGAAGGCGCGTATTCTGCTGATCAATGCGAGGAGGACGAGGCTATGCAACAGCTGCAGTTGACGGCCGAAGTCCGTCATGAGACGGGTAAAGGAGCCAGTAATCGATTGCGTCGGTCAGGATACATTCCTGCGGTTGTCTACGGTGCAGGCAAAGTCAACCTGAATCTCAAAGTCGAGGAAAGGCTTGTCAGCCGGCTCATCCGGGAGGGCGGGATTAACCGGCTTCTCAGCCTCAAGGTGGACGGTGAGGAAAGAACCGTTCTGATGCACGAGATTCAGGTTCATCCGATAAAGGGTACTTTGCAGCATATCGATTTTCTGGAGGTCCGTTTGGACGAGGAAGTTGAGGTCACGGTGCCCGTCCAGTTGGTCGGAGATTCGCCGGGTGTCCGGGAGGGTGGAGTTTTGGCCCAGCTGTTGTGGGAGCTGCAGATATCCTGCCTGCCGACACGGATCCCCGAAGCTATAGAGGTCGATATATCCGGCCTTGAAATCGGCGACACGCTGCTGGTGAAGGACATCAGCGCACCAGAGGGAATCGAGGTTTTGACCGATCCCGAAACCACTGTGGCAATGATCGCCGCTCCAGAGACGGCAGCGGAAGAAGCCGGCGAAGCAGCTGAAACCGACGGGGCCGGGGAAGACGTAGACCGCGGCGCCGCGGCAGCCCACAAAGAACCGGCTGAGTGATTCGACTGCAACCGGCAGGTTTGCCGAGAGCAGTGGAATGCAATCACAGTGTTAGTCTGACGGAAAATGCGTGGCCCGTTGTAAGCTGCGCATTTTTCTTTGCTGGAACTTGTTGTGTAGGGAGGTAAAGGCTGCATCGGGCAGCCGTAAAGCCATGAAGGCTGTAGTTGGATTGGGAAATCCGGGCGACCGTTATGCCGGTAACCGCCATAATCTTGGTTTTATGGTGGTAGATAGGCTGGCTGCCAATTGGAAGGCCCGGGATTGGCACAGCAGCCATCAGGCGCTGATGTGCCGAATATCCCTGCCCGAAGGAGAGATACTGCTGGTCAAGCCGCAGACATATATGAACAACAGCGGTACCGCTGTAAAGAAGATCGCAGATAGTTTCGGAATAAAACCGGCGGACCTGCTGGTTGTCTATGATGATCTGGACCTAGAAGTTGGCCAACTGCGCTTAAGGCGTAAGGGCAGCGCCGCAGGCCATAAAGGGGTTGCTTCTGTTATTTCTTGCCTGGGCACAGATGAATTTCACCGCCTGCGAATTGGAATCGGCAGGCCCCCTGCAGGAGTAGAGGTTGTCGATTATGTACTGGAGGACTTTCCCGACGACCAGTGGGAAATAATGGAAAAAGTAATTGCCAGTGCCTGTCATGCTGCTTTCATCTGGATGAAGGACGGCATCGATGAAGCTATGACCCGTTTCAACGGCTTGCGCCTACAACGAATCTGATTTCATGTATAAAGCTTCGGCCTGCGGTCTACCTTAGTATAAGGGCTGCTGCCCAGCACGGGTACAACGGAGCAGTGTTTTGACCAGTATGGAGTATGTATAATGATATGGAGCATGCGGCAAAGGCACTGGCGGTTGCAGGGTCAGCTGCATTTCTCGCACTCAAAATCAATCGTGTGCTGATGCGCAGGTTCGGCGAGCATGCTGTCCAGTTCCTCATTCCTTTGGCAGAAGAGGCTATTAAAACAGGTTCAGCCGTCTTGTTGCAATTCTCGGTGGTCTCTATTCATCTCGGTTTTGGTCTCTGTGAAGCTGGATATGATTTGATTGCCAATCCGGAAGTAGGCAGTGCCAAACGCTTGGGTGCGGCTCTCCTGGCCATTGCAGGCCACGGGCTTTTCGGTTGGATTACTTGGCTGTTGATGGAACTGGTGGGGAGTGTCTTTTTTGCTGTTGCGGCCGCCTACATGGTCCATGTATTGTGGAACCTGGTGGTCTTCAACATAAAGCGGTGAGGGGCCACCAAATGGTATTTCCGGCTTATTTGGCGCGCCTATGATTGCTCGCGCCTGTCTTAAGAGCGGCAGGTTTGATGTTTCCTAGAGGATCGGTGGGAGGGGACAGAGGCGTATATGCAGGGACTCTTAAGGACTATTAGACAGTCAGAGGAGTTTGTCCAGCTGCGGGCTGGACTGAGGCGTGGACTGGCAGAGCAAGCAGTGATCGGCCTAGTCGGGTCCCAAAAAGCCGGTTATATCGCCGGACTGTATGCAGAAGTGAAAGACAATCCAGAGCTGCGCAGTGGTCCCTTGTTTGTGGTTACCTACAGCGTCCATCGAGCTGAACAGCTCCTTGCAGACCTCACGTCCTTTCTGCCCGAAGAGGACCTCTTTTTCTTTCCTCCCCAGGAGGTTTACGTCTACGAAGAAGTCACCCGCAACTTGGATATTCTGCGGAACCGCCTCCTAAGTTACAGGGCACTCCTGGAAAGAAGCACTCCGATTATAATAGTCCCCATCCAAGCTTTGGCGGAAAAGCTGATTCCTCGGGATATTTTCTCGTCTGTCACCTTTTCGATAAACATGGAAACACGGGTTCGCCCGGAAGAGCTTTCCACTGAGCTGGTCAACATGGGGTATCAGCGGGTTGACCTAGTTGATGCCCCTGCCCAGTTCGCCATCCGGGGAGGTATAATCGATATTTTCCCTCTCACTGAAGAGCTGCCGGTGCGGGTGGAACTGTTTGATGATGAAGTTGACTCCATCCGGCGGTTTAGTCCCGATACGCAGCGCTCGACAGAGACGATACCAGAGGTCAGGATCTTGCCTGCCGGTGAATTCATCCTCCCTGCTCTAGTGCGGGAGCAGGGCGTAGAAACCCTGCGGCGGCAAGGCGAACTGCAGATCAGGCGTCTAAAGCGGGCCGGAAATGCTGACGGTGCTGCGGCACTGGAAGAGAGACTGGCAGCCCACCTGGAGAAGTTCGAGGAGGGGGTTGCCTTTGAAGGGATGGAGCAGTACAAACCCTACTTCTACGCCAATCTAGTTTCGCTGCTGGACTACGCCGATTGCGGCTGTGTCATTCTTGATGAACCGGCCCGGACTAGCGAACATCTCCGGTCGTTTCTCAGCGATTTTCAAGAATCTTACCAAAGCCTGCTGGAGAAGGGCCGCCTGCTCCCCGGTGCTGCCGAAAACTATCATGATTGGTCGAGTATTATCAGCAGCGCCCGCCGCCATTACCTTGTCTATCTGGCAGCTCTTTCTAAACGTGCTCCGGGGATGAGTCCGCTCCAGACCATCAACGTCCATGCCCGGCCGCCGGAGTTGTTTCACGGCAAACTGGATCGGCTGGCGGCAAGCCTGCGGGAATGGCGCCAGCAGGGATGCAGTGTTGTGATGTTCGTGTCTGCAGAGGACCGAGCTCAGCGGCTTGTGAGTATTCTCAAGGACTACGATGTATGGAGCATTTTTGTGCCTGAGATCAATGCGGAAGGCACAGCCGGCAGCGTAGTGGTAAGCACAGGCAGTCTGGAAGCAGGTTTTGAGCTCCCGCAAAGTAAACTGGTTGTGCTTACAGAGAACGAGATATACGGAAGGTCCCGGCAGACCCGGCGCAGCCGCAGCGTCGAAGCCGGCGTCCGGATCACAGATTACAGTGCCCTGCGGGAAGGAGATTACGTAGTCCACGTAAATCACGGCATCGGGCGTTATTTGGGTATCCAAACCCTCGAAGTGGCCGGCGTCCACAAGGATTATTTGGTGGTGCAGTACGCCGGAGCAGATCGGCTCTATGTTCCCATAGAGCAGGTGGGCCTGCTGCAAAAATACGTCGGATCGGAGGACGGTCCTCCTAAGCTGTACAAACTGGGCGGCGGTGAGTGGGCCCGGGTAAAGAGGAGGGTTAAGGAATCTGTCCACGAATTGGCGGAAAGTCTCCTACAGCTATACGCTGAACGGGAGACCATCAAAGGCTTCCAGTTCTCGCCGGACACCGTCTGGCAGGCGGAGTTTGAAGCAGCTTTCCCCTATGAACCGACGCCGGACCAGCTCCGGGCCATCGAAGAAGTGAAACGGGATATGGAATCGCCCAAACCCATGGACCGGCTGTTATGTGGCGATGTAGGCTATGGGAAGACAGAAGTTGCCATTCGGGCGGCCTTTAAGGCCATCATGGATGGAAAGCAGGTCGCTGTCTTGGTGCCGACCACAATTCTGGCACAGCAGCATTACCGCACCTTCACCGAGAGGTTTGAGGGATATCCAGCTATTATCCGCGTGCTGAGCCGCTTCCAGTCACCAGCTGAGCAAGCAGTTACCCTCAAGCGGCTCAGGGAGGGAAAAGTCGATATCATCATCGGTACCCACCGCCTGCTGTCTAAGGATGTGGTATTCAAGGACCTGGGCTTGGTGGTCGTCGATGAAGAACAGCGCTTTGGGGTAGCCCAAAAGGAGCGTCTCAAGCAGCTGCGCAAATCGGTGGATGTGCTGACCCTGACCGCTACCCCTATCCCCCGAACGCTTCATATGTCCTTAGTGGGCGTCAGGGACATGAGCTTGATTGAGACGCCCCCCGAAAACCGCTTTCCCATTAGAACCTATGTCATTGAGTATAACGACGAGGTGATCCGGGAGGCCATCCAGCGGGAGCTGGCCCGGGATGGACAGGTGTACTTCGTCTATAACCGGGTTCAGACCATTGACAGGATGGCTGCTCACCTGCTGGATCTTGTGCCGGAGGCCCGGGTGGCAGTAGCCCACGGTCAAATGGAAGAAAGCCGGCTCGAGAAGATCATGCTGGATTTCCTGCATGGGGAGTACGACATATTGTTGTGCACAACCATTATAGAGACGGGAATGGACATCTCCAATGTCAATACCTTGATCGTCTACGATGCCGATCAAATGGGGCTCGCCCAGCTGTATCAGCTGCGGGGTCGGGTTGGCAGAACAAATCGAGTGGCCTATGCCTATTTTACTTATCGAAAGGATAAACTACTGACAGAAACAGCGGAGAAGCGGCTGCAAGCCATCAAGGAATTTACAGATCTGGGTTCGGGTTACAAAATCGCCATGCGGGATCTAGAGATCCGGGGAGCAGGTAACCTCCTGGGGCCTGAGCAGCACGGGTTCATTGCCTCCGTGGGTTTTGAGCTTTACTGCCGGCTGCTGGAGGAGTCAATTCGGGAGCTGAAGGGCGAAGTCAAACAGGAACCGCCTGACCCGGTAATTGACCTTGATGTTGATGCTTACCTGCCGGACAGCTATATACCCGATCCCGCCCAGAAGGTGGAGCTCTACAAACGCATAGCCGGTCTCAGCAGTATAGATGAGGCCGACGAGCTCCTGGAGGAGATGGAGGACCGCTTCGGAGAAGCTCCAGGTGCTGCCTACAATCTCCTGACTGCTGCTAGAATCAAACTGTTGGCTAGGGAGCTGGGAATTGGCAGTATCAGCCAGAAAAGGGATCAATTCATCATCAAGATGCTGTCGGGCCTGGATGTACCGGAAGCAGCAGTGCGGAATCTGTCCAAGCTGCCCGGAAGGAAACTGCGGCTATTGGGCAAGAGAGGGTCTCAGCTTAGATTCCGCAGCCTGACGAAGAATGCACAGGAGGCCCTGGCCGAGTTGGAGCAGGTTTTGCTTGCGATGCGGGAGGCGGCAGCTGAACCCAGTGTTGTCTGAAACCTAGATGGCAAGCTGGGCTCCGGCAGCGGCAATGAATAAAAGTGCTGTACCGGCTATATACTATCTGTGACGGCTGAGTGCGCCCAACATAAAGGAGGGGTGCTGTTTGAAGGCAACTGGTATAGTTCGAAGAATAGATGACTTAGGGCGAGTAGTAATCCCCAAGGAGATTCGGCGTACTCTGCGGATTCGGGAAGGGGATCCGCTGGAGATTTTTGTCGATAGAGACGGGGAAGTCATCCTAAAGAAATACTCACCCATCGGAGAGTTGGGTGACTTTGCTCAGGAATATGCTGATTCGCTGTTTGAAGCAACGGGACGGATCTCGATAATCTGCGATCGAGATGCCGTTGTGGCCGTAGCCGGTGCTCCAAAAAAGCAGTGGATGGACAGGAGTATACCCGGACACATTGAAAAGATCATGGAAAACCGCAAGCCGGTGATTTTGCCTTCCTCTGATGATTCAGAGGGAATCGGCGAGATCGAAGATGAGCAGTGGGCATTCCCCAACCAGGTATTGGCACCTATCGTCTCGGAAGGTGATCCCATCGGTGTAGTAATGATTTGCTCCACCGAGCCCACAGACAAGATGACTGAGCTGGAACTTAAGCTGGCAGAAACCGCGGCGGGTTTCTTGGCGAAGCAGATGGAATAGGAAGTCTAAGCGAGATTCATGGGTCGAGGTAGAGGGCAAGCACCCCCCTCTTAGGACTCAGAGCGGATGGGGTCAAGCCTGTGAGTTCTTCCAGGCTTGGCTTTTTGTTTTTTAAGTTCGACTGCCTTCTTGTCAGCATAGCCCCGCCCTCCTTGTCGTAAATATGTGGGTGACAAGGAGGGTGTATCAGTGGGGAAGCATTCTTTTACCAGGGGCGCAGCAATTCTCGCTTCGGCCAGCATTATCAGCCGCCTGCTGGGGGTCTGGTACATAATAGCCCTTCCCCGGATAATCCGGGACGAAGGTATGGGCCTGCTGCAGATGGTGCGGCCCTTTTACAATCTAGCGGTGATTCTGTCCATTGCCGGACTGCCGGTAGCCCTCTCCAAATTGGTTGCCGAACAAGCCGCTTTGGGGAATACTCGAGGCGCTGTACAGGTGTTCAAATTCACTTTGGCGATGCTGGTGTTGTCAGGAACGGTCTTTACATTGCTCTTGGGCGTCGGCAGCAAGTGGTTTGTGGAAAACATCGTTCGAGATCCTCTGGCATATCCGCCCCTTCTGGCTGTTGTCCCTTCTGTGTGCCTGCTGGCCGTGGTGTCGGCCTTTAGGGGCTTTTTTCAAGGCATGCAGTATATGACCCCCACTGCGGTTTCCCAGGTAGTGGAACAGATGTCCCGTGTGGCGGCCATGATTATCCTGGGAGCCATGCTCATGCCTCGGGGAGTGGAATACGGCGCCGCGGGAGCAGCCTTTGGGTCTACTGTGGGTGCAGCTGCAGCACTAATTGTGATGGTTTTCTACTACTTTCGGTGGAGAAAAAAAAGACCGCTCACTTCCGGAAACATCCGCCGGGATGCACGCATGCCTATGGCGTTTGTTCTTCGGCGCCTGGTAGCCGTATCTTTGCCTATTGTGTTAGGCTCCATCCTGTGGCCCATGATGCAGATGATCGATACCAGCTTAGTGCCGCTTCGGATGCAGGCCGCCGGTTTTAGCCGAGATGCTGTCCGGGAGGCCGTTGGGTATTTCGGCATGGCATTATCTTTAATGCATTTTCCCAATGTCTTCACCCATGCCCTATCCGTGACGCTGGTCCCAGCTGTTGCGGAGGCCAGTGCCTTGCATTCCTATCATCAGGTTCAGCACAGGGTAAATGAAGCCGTGCGGATAACAGTGATGCTGGGCTTACCTGCATCCACCGGTCTGTTGGTGTTGGCAGACAAAGCGGCTTTCTTGCTTTTCGGTTATGCGGAGGCGGGAGAACCGCTGAAGATCCTGGCCCTTGGGACTCTCCCCCTGGGCCTGTTTCAAGTCTGCTCCGGAATCCTGCAGGGTCTGGGCTTAGTCGTCGTGCCGGTTCGCAATCTAGTGGTAGGAGCAGCCGTGAAATTTGCCGTGAACTACTGGCTGACCGGCCTGCCGGAAGTCGGTATCAAGGGAGCGGCTTGGGGCACAGTACTGAGTTTTGCTGCAGCCGGCTTGTTGAACACAGCAGCTGTGTACCGCCGGGTCCGAGTCAGGCCCAATTGGCGGGAAGCCCTGCTCAAACCCGGACTGGTATGCCTGATCATGGCCCTCGGCGTCGCAGCTGCCTATGATGGATTATACAGTCTTTTTACCCTACTTGCGGCAAGGGATGACTGGCCGTGGGCCCAGATCAATCCTACAGTCTTTGCCAACGGTTTAGCTGTCATCGGCGCCGTGTGCGCTGGTGCAGGCATTTACGGCCTTGGGCTCGTGGGCACCGGCGCCCTCCACCGGCGGGATGTCGAAATGATTCCCAAAATCGGAGGAAAACTGAGCCGCTGGCTGAGCCGGTACGGATGGGTGAGGTAGAGACAGCTACAGCTTCTTCTTAGCAGCATTCCACAACTCATCCATTTCCTCCAAACTCATCTGATGGAGGTCTTGTCCCTTTTGGGCAGCGGCTTTCTCAATATATTGGAATCTAGCTATGAACTTCTCGGTGGCCTCCCGCAGCGCCATCTCTGGATCGACATCTAGATAGCGGGCTACGTTGACTATAGCAAACAAAAGGTCGCCTAACTCAGCGTGGACAGCTGCGCGGTCCTTTTCTTTCCATGCTTCTTGCAGCTCCTGGATTTCCTCCAGGAGTTTCTCCAGGGCTCCAGCAATGTCTTCCCACTCAAAGCCGACCTTGGCAACCTTGGCTTGAATTTTCTCAGCCCTGGTCAATGCCGGCAGCCCCTTAGGTACGCCGTCAAGTATTGACTTGTACTCCTCACCCATAAGTTCCCGTTCCCGCTGCTTGATTTTCTCCCAGTTGATGCTGACCTGGGCTGCGTTCTCTACATGGACGGCCCCAAAAACGTGGGGGTGACGGCGAACCAGCTTTTCTGTCACGGCGGCAATCACGTCGTTGATGTCAAACCGCTGGTTTTCAGCAGCGATTTCGGCATGGAAAACCACCTGCAGCAATACATCGCCCAGTTCTTCTTTGACATGCTCCCAATCGGCTTTGTCGATGGCCTCCAAGACTTCATAGGTCTCTTCAACTAGGTAGCGCCTGAGGCTCTCGTGGGTCTGCATCTGATCCCAGGGACAGCCTCCAGGGGCCCGAAGTTTCTTCATAACCTCGACCAGAGGATCCAGAGGATAGGTGCATTTCTCGGCCGTCGGGCCTGGTGCTGCCGGAACTACCTGAGACTGGGCCGGGATGTATACAGATGTCATGTGATCGATCCAAGGTACTCTATCTAGTTCATAAAGGGGGATGTGGGCAACCATTTCCTCGCCTGGAACGCCGGCAGCTCTAATCACTGTAATTGGATGCTCATCGTCAAGCTGCTGCATCAGTTTCAGCTTGACTTCAGAGGCTATTAGGCGGCTGTACACCTGGGTCACGAGGAGGGGCTTGCCGAGAAAGACGCCTTGCAGCTCAAAAGCATCTCCGACAACCAACCCCTTGGTGGGGTCAATGCCCAAGGCGGAACAGACGGCATCTACGCAGCTCATGCTGGGGACCAGTTTAACGCTTTTGCCGGTGTTTCTTGCCCATTCTAGGAGCCCAACTACAGTGGCTTCTGCAACTGCTGGGTGACCCGGTACAGCATAGGTTACGCTGGCTCCCTCGCTTACTTTCCCCGTGAGTATATCCACAATCTCTCGGTAAACTTGGTCAAAGGATTGGGCACTCTCGTAGATTGAATCAAAGGTGGTGTAGTCGGCGGGGGAAAGGCCCAATTCCTCGATCAGCCACGGAACTAAAGGGTGCAGCTTGGTGCGGAAGTAAATGTGGTCTGCCTCCCGCAGAGCTTCGAGGGCCCCGAGGGAGATTTGATCCGCTGAGCCCGGACCGAGACCAACAACAGTTATATCTGACATGATGGTTCCGTCTCCTTTGATGCGTCCTTATATCTCGATGAAAAGGCAAAAGAGGCCTGATGCCATTGAGTAGCTTTGCCGTCGGCGAAGTGAAATACACCGCGGGCTGAGTTCCCATAATAAAAGGCTTAGCCACCCACTAACAGCACCAGGGAGCTAAGCCGGTTGATCATTAAGAGCAAGGGAACGACTACTTCGCAACAACTTCTTTGAGATTTTTACCTGCCTTAAAAGCTGGGACTACAGTGGCTGGGATGTCGATAGGAGCACCGGTGGCGGGATTTACTCCTCTGCGGGCAGCTCTCTCCCGCACCTCAAAGGTGCCGAATCCCACGAGCGTGACCTTTTCGCCGGCTGCTAGTGCCTCAGCAATGGTGTTGAGGACTGCTTCGACGGCTTCGCCAGCTGCTTTCTTGGACAGGCCAGATTTCTCCGCGACAGCCGAGATCAATTCGCTCTTGTTCACTCTTTACCCTCCTTGATAAATTAGGTGGACAATCGCTGATTGTATTCGCTGCAAAACCAGCTGTTCCTGCTTATTATGCAGATTTTGCCACCAAAAATCCCTCTATAATGGGAAAACTATGCCTGCCGACAATGCAACAACTGAAAAGACAGAGGGAGCGGAGCGGAACATGGATCTTAGAGATCGCAGAACAAGGACAGTAGCTGCCGTAGCGCTGTTGGCAGCGGGGTGCTTGGCTTTGGTAATCGGGTGGCCTGGTACCAAGAAAGGGACGGTAAGGAACTTCGCCAAGGAACCCACTATCACCGTGTACATTAAAGAAGAGGACAAGAAGGAGGAAATGCCGATAGAAGAATACATTGCCGGCGTTGTGGCCGGAGAGATGAAACCCAATTGGCCGCTGGAGGCCTACGCCGCTCAGGCCATCCTAGCCCGCAGCTTTACCATGGAGTTTATCAGCCGCGGGGGGACCAGGGCGGTTCACGGTACCGACATATCTACTGATCACGAAGAAGCCCAAGCCTACAATGCAGACAACATCACCCCAATCATCAGAAGAGCGGTGGAGATGACCAGGGGAAAAGTAATGACCTACGACGATCAATACATACGGGCTTGGTTTCATTCCTACAGCGGAGGGCACACTGCCACCGCTAAGGAAGGGCTGAATTTCAAGGAAGATGAACCGCCGTATGTACGCAGCGTCAAGATCAAGGATAATCCCTATGTCCCGGCGGATATCAAAGAATGGCGGGCTAGCTTCCCGCTGTCCAAGGTGCAGGAAGTACTGAAGGAACTAGGCGCAGATGTCGGCGATATTCGGGAAGCGGAAATCAACAAGAAGGGCAGTACTGGCCGAGCAACGGAACTTGCCTTCACAGGAAGCAAGGGTAAGAAAACAGTGCCTGCCACTGATTTTCGCGTAGCCTTGGACGCCATGACTATGAAATCTACGCTGTTGAGCCGCTTTGAGGTTCAAGGGAACAATCTAGTCATGATAGGCAGAGGATTTGGGCACGGAGTAGGCTTAAGTCAATGGGACGCGTACATGTTGGCCAAAGAAGGCAAGAGTCCGGAGGAGATCGTGAAGTTCTTTTTCAAGGACATCGAGATTAAGAAGCTCTGGGATTAAGCTGCAGTACCCGGCTCAGTATAACCTGTGCGGGCAGCTGCCCTTTTCACCCGGCAGGGAAGGCATCAAAATCTCATCGGCCGCATAACCTTGTACCAGGAATTGGCTACTATCCTGGAAAGGGGTTAGGGTTATGGAAGAACGACAGCTGGCGGTGAGAAAAAGGCATCAGGTCACCCTGCAGAACCGGGAAAAGCTGTCCATTGACGGAGTAACCCATGTGGAAAGCTTCGATGACATGGAGATTGTCCTGCAAACCGATGCGGGGACACTGGTTATCCGGGGGGAGGGGCTCCACATTAAAGAGCTGAACATCGACAGCTCCAACCTTGCTGTAACAGGTCATGTGACTGCTATGGAATATACCGACGAAGCGGGAGACAAAAAAGGCAGGGGCCTGTTGGGCAAGTTATTCAAGTAAAACTTACAAATCTGTGCACCACCGGCACACTTGGTCCCCCGGGAGCATAAGCTAATAGAGTCAGCCTGGAGTTCGTAGGGGGGCACAGCATGGACACTTTGGCGGGGCAGATCTATGGATTTGCCGCCACTATTGCGGCAGGGTTCACTCTAGGGCTGTTTTTCGATTTGTACAGGCTTTGGCGAAGGGTCACCAGGCCGAAGAAGGTGGCAACAGCCCTTTCGGATCTTCTCTTCTGGGTGATTACAACACCCGTTACTTATGCTTATTTGTTGATGGGAAACTGGGCAGAGCTGCGGTTCTACGTATTCCTCGGCATTTTTTTGGGCCTTTTTCTCTACTTCACGGTATTCAGCGTCATCGTGCTCAATCTCTTGCTCACCATATGGTATTACGGTGAGATGCTGACTGTGGGCTTGGTGCAGGGGATGTGGCGCCTCTTTACTGTCCCCTGGGAGGGGGTTGTTCGGTGGCGCTCCAGCCGCCGGTGGCGGCCTGGGCGAAGATCACCTGCCTGGGGATTTGCCTGGAGGCCTGTTCGCAGCAGAGGTGCAGACCCGCGGCGTCTATTGCTCAGGCTTTCCTTTTTCAGAAAATAGGACCAAAAGCACTGACTGCCCGTTTCACGTCCCGCAGGGATTTTCCGGTTGGATGCCGAAGTCTCCTCACAATCTAGTTCCCCGGTTTCAGCTTTTCCCGGCTCCAGTCGGAGGGCGGAGGTGAAGATGGGTGGCAGAGGATGTAATATCCATCAAATCCCGGCGCAAGCAGAAAGCCAAAGCCTGCAGACGGTGGAAAATCAAACCTCGTTTCTTTATCCTGCTGTTCAGCCTGCTGGTGTTATGGGTGGCAGTGGGCTTTGTCCACCGTCATGTGCAAATAGCTGTGCTCCAGGCTAAGATTGTTAGGGTGGAGAGGGAAATAGCCGCCCTGCAAATCCGCAACGAAGCCATCAGACAGCAGCTTAAGGAAATGCAGAGTGATGCCCATATCGAGCGGGTAGCCAGGGAGAAGCTGGGTCTGGTCAAACCTGGAGAGATAGTCTACATTCCCGTACACCCGGCGCGGCCGGGCGATCCAGCAGATGTTCAGAAGCGCCCGGGAACCGCCAGCAACTTCGCCAGTGGTTACTAGAGGGTAAGTTTGGACAAGGCTGAACAGGCCTTTGCCTACTTTGTTGGGAATGTGGGGTGTATTGACACTAAATTATTGATAATGTATACTTACTTCAGCGGGGTAGGCCCTGTACAATCTGCGAGGAGGCATTTATCTACGTATGGCAATTGAGGTCGGCAGCATTGTCGAGGGGAGAGTTACCGGTATTACAAATTTCGGCGCTTTTGTGGAGCTAGCCGACGGTAAGACAGGCTTAGTTCACATCTCAGAAGTAGCCGACACTTACGTCAAAGACATCAACGACTATCTAAAGCAAAACGACCGGGTCAAAGTAAAAGTAATCAACATTAACGGCGACAGGATAGGGTTATCCATTAAGCAAGTAAATAGCGCCAGCAGCGACAACCGCGTCAATCGGAGGATTTCCCAGCAAGAGTTTGAAGAACGGCTTTCTAAGTTTCTCCGGGAGAGCGAGCAGCGACAGCAGGATCTTCGGAGAAGCTTAGACTCGAAGCGGGGGGGTCGAGGAGGTCCAGCGCGGTTTTAATATATTATCATAGGGATTGATTGGACTGGAGGCGCCAGACAAAGGGCGCCTTTAGCTTATTATTGTACATGGAGAGGATACTATCGCCAATGCTGCGCCACGAAGACCTAGCAAAAATTGCCCGCCAGTTGGGCAGGCAGCCCCAGGGAGTGGCGGATGTTGTGAAGCGGTGCCTAGCCGGACACCCGCAGGTGATTACCAATTACCCCATCCGTTGGTGTTCCGGCACTCCCGAAATCTTTCCCACCCTTTACTGGCTCACCTGTCCCGTCTTGAGACGGCAGGTGGGGGCTCTGGAAACAGAAGGTTGGATCGAAAGGGTGCAGAAAAGGTTGGCAAGCGATGTTCCGCTGGCCGAGAAGTTGCAAGCAGCCCATCAGGCGTACGCCGATAAGAGGCTTCAGCTGGTACCTGGAGATGAAATGGCACTGCTTGCTCGGCACTATCCAGGTCAACTCCAAGCCCTAAAGGAAAGCGGGATCGGGGGGATTAGGGGAGAGGGCATCAAGTGCCTCCATACCCATTTGGCCGACTATTTGGCCGATCAGACCAAGTTAAACCCCATTGGAAAACTGGTAGTTGAGCTGCTGCGGGATCGGAACATCACCATAGACTATTGTTTCGACTATCAAATGGAAGGGCTGTGCAGGGGCTGAAGGTGCTCCAGCCCCTGCATAGCCCGGGGTCAGCGGGCATTGACCGGATGGAAGATGTGATGTATAATTATCTCGCCAGCTTGCCGGAGTGGCGAAACAGGCATACGCGACAGACTTAAAATCTGTTGATCTTTTATGAGGTCGTGCGGGTTCGAGTCCCGCCTCCGGCACCACTTAGCCGCTCCGAATACGGGAGCGGCTGTTTTTTTGCTGTTCGTTCGCAACTCCCCAGCACCATCCGGCGGAAAGCCTATCAGATCTTGGTCTTGCCCGTCAAGAGGAATCCCTGTTCGCTGTGAAGAAAGTGATACGGTAGCTGTTTTATGCAGAAGACTGCTGAAAGCTGCTTTTGTTGAGCTTTTGCCAGGGGGACTGGACTGTGTACATGCACGTTGGCCGATATGAAGCGGCAGGATGGGGTGAGTTTTGGGCCGGGGTGGTCGGCGGCAGAATAGCTTTCTTACATCTTCCGGAGGAAGGTTCCCCAAAGCCGCCGCAGGCAGATGGGCCGCCGAGGGAGCTGCTGCAGTTTGCCCGTAAGTGGGGGCTGTCCATCACCTCCGCAAAGAATAATAGTCTGCTGGATGAACTGTGGCAACAGCTGGGGCAGTATTTGCAGGGCGAGCGCAGACAGTTCCAACTGCCGCTCTTGCTCTTAGGTACAGGGTTTCAGAAAGCGGTCTGGGAGAAGTTAACAACCATTCCCTGGGGTACCACCGTTACCTATGGTGAATTGGCTGCAAGCTTGGGCAACCGAGGTTTAGCCCGGGCAGTGGGACAGGCCAACAGCCTTAACCCAGTGCCGATTATTGTGCCCTGTCATAGGGTAGTGGCTGTCGGCGGCTTAGGAGGTTATTCCGGCGGATTAAGCATGAAGCAGCGTTTGCTGCAGCTCGAGGGATGGCCGTTGACTACAATGGTTGAAGGAAAGGGTGGATAAGTTGCAGCCGCAGGATATCATCTGGCGCCTTTTGGAGCACTATTCACTTCAGCTTCAGCTTTTGGACGAAAGCATGGGGGAGCTGGACCCCAAGAAACAGGTGGACTTGCTCAATGCACTGCGGGAATGTGAGCAGCTCACCCGTACACAGGTCAATATTCTGCGGCGAATGCAGCGTCGTTATGACCAGGTTGAGTAACAATCCTCTCAGCAAAGTAGCCGACACCGATGAACTGCAGCGCCTGCTGGACGGTTATGCTCTAATCAACGGGGTAAATGTCGCGGTCTTTGACGAGCAGGGCGAGATCTGCTGTTCCTCTTCCCGCCCCCCCGCCCGGCTGTGCAAACTGGTGCAGGAGACACCTCACGGCAGGCGGGCTTGCCGGTTGTGCAGAGCCTA
>DUMM01000012.1 GCA_012839845.1 Bacillota bacterium
CCCAGCACAGGCCTCCACCTGCAGCCGCGATTCCTCCTACAGTCCAGTGCTCAGCCGCTGCCGGAATGAGCAAGGCAATAAACATGGCGTACAGGATTATTCCCATTCCGGCGCTGAAGCTTTCGGGCAAGACATCGGCGAAGACGGCACCGGCCCAAGTACCCAGTACCCAGCCGGCGTATGCAATAGTATTGACTCCCAACACGTAACTGGTGGGCAGGTAGGCAGGTTCTTCGCCGGCGGAATCCTCGTCAGACGCAGTACGCCCTTCCGATGGCAGAACTGCCCGACCAGTAAGGTAGTTTACCAAAAAGGTCTCATCGGTGACTCCAAAGCCCACTAAAGCCGCCTCCAGCCGGCTGATCTTAAGCCGTCGGGAGAAGCTGGCAGACATCACAAAATACCTGAGATTGACCACTAGGTTGGCCGCAATGATAGCTAAAGGAGGTGCTCCTCCTGACAGCAGATTCACGGCCATGAACTGCCCGGCACCAGCAAAAACCAGCGCGGACGTCAATACTGCCTGCTGGGCAGAAAGGCCGACAGTCAGAGCCATCACACCAAAGGCTAAGGCACTGGGGAAGTATCCGAAGGCTACAGGCAGACCCTGCTTAAGTCCCCTGCGGAAATGCCGCAGCTGCTGCCTGGGAGCTCTTTCTGGGGCGGTTTCGTTTACTGCCATGTTTGGACCCGTCACAGTTCCCATCACCCGCAATCTTCCCCATTTTCCGTTTCTATTACGGCACTGACTTCGGAATACCTTTCTCCGGCCCTGCAGGCCGCCTCATATCTCTCAGCCCTCTCTATAACTTACATTGAAGCGGTTTACCGCTGCGGTACCCGCAGGAGGCTTTACGACATATTAACATTTTTCGCAATGTATCCACGGCATTTGGAAGGGAAATCGTCATTCTCCTTGAATAAGAGTAGACTTAAGCACAAGATGCACTTGTAACCACAGGGAGAGATGCGCCCATGGGTAGATACATAGCCCGTCGCCTACTAGCCATGATTCCGCTGCTTTTGGGGATCTCATTTGTTGTCTTTTCTCTGCTGAATATCTTGCCGGGCGACCCTGTCAGCATCATGCTTAGTTCCAATCCCCACATTACGCCTGACGCTGAAACCATCGCCCGGCTGCGGGCCCAGTACGGCTTGGATAAGCCCCTGATGACCCAATACGTGATTTTTCTGCAGAACCTCCTCAAAGGCGATCTGGGCACTTCGGTCTACACCCAGCAGCCCGTCGTCACCGCTATACTAGAGCGGATGCCGGCTACCATCCAGCTGGCACTAGCAGCCCTGGTCATCAGTACAGCCGTTGCTATTCCCCTAGGGGTGATTTCCGCTGTGCGGCAGTATTCTTGGATTGACCACCTCTGCTTAGTGGGATCCCTCATAGGCATATCCATGCCCAGTTATTGGCTGGGACTTTTGCTGATGCTGGTTTTCTCCCTGAAGCTGCGGTGGCTGCCACTGTCTGGCATAGGCTACCTCTACAACGGATTAGGCGATGTGCTGCGGCATCTTGTCATGCCCGCCTGCACCCTGGGATTCGGTATGGCAGCTCTGCTGGCCCGGGTTACCCGCTCCAGCATGCTGGAGGTCTTGGGGCAGGACTACATTCGCACCGCCCGGGCCAAAGGGGTCCACGAAAGGACGGTAGTGTACCGCCATGCACTGCGCAATGCCTTTATTCCCATTCTCACCGTTTCGGGCATGCAGTTCGGATACCTTCTCGGCGGTTCGGTGATCATCGAGACCATTTTCAGCTGGCCGGGAATCGGCCGCTTGGCAGTCAACGCGATTATGAACAGAGATCTGGCCGTAGTACAGGGCACTGTCTTGGTCTTTACCCTGCTTTTTATCTTTATCAATCTGGCGGTGGACATCCTGTATGCCGCCGTTGACCCCAGAATCCAGTACGACTAAAGGAGGTCCCGTCCGTGGCCAAAGAACCAGCACTAGATGCAGCGCCAGCAGGCCAGAACAGTGAATCTCGGGCCCGCCGGGCGTGGAAGCAGTTCCGACGCAACCGGCTGGCGGTCGTGGGCCTGGTGATCATCACCCTGCTTTGGGGAGTTACCCTGCTGGCCCAATACGCAGCTCCATACGATCCATACCAAATGGACCTGCTGAACCCCCTGCTTCCCCCGGGAAGCTCCGGACATGTCTTGGGAACCGACAACTTCGGGCGAGATGTTCTCAGCCGGATTATCTGGGGCGGCAGAGCGTCCTTATCTGTGGGCATTGTCGTCGTAGGTATATCGGCCTCCATTGGACTGGTTCTAGGGGTAGTATCGGGATACTACGGCGGCTGGATTGATCTGATTCTAATGCGAATCACCGATTTGTTCTTCGCTTTTCCCTTCTTTATCTTGGCCATCGGAGTCATCGCTGCCCTGGGGCCCGGCCTCAAGAACGTCATGTTGGTCCTGGGCCTGGTGACTTGGCCGGAGTACGCCCGCATGGTGCGGGCTAAGACGTTGGCGCTTCGGGAAGAACCATTTGTTGAAGCGGCCAGGGCTGCAGGCGCAGGAGATGCGAGAATTATGTTCTTCCACATCCTTCCCAACTGCATCGGGCCAGTAATTGTCATGGCTACCTTGGGAATGGCCAATGCTATCCTTTCCGCATCGGGGCTGAGTTTCCTGGGCATGGGAGTGCAGCCTCCAGAACCGGAGTGGGGTGCGATGCTGAACGAAGCCCGGGTATACATGCGGACAGCGCCCCACTTAGTCATCGTCCCCGGCTTGGTAATTATGCTGGCTGTCATGGCCTTGAACTTCATCGGCGACGGCCTCAGGGACGCCCTCGACCCGAAGATGTCGACTGCAAGGCAATAGGCTCCCAGACCTTTCATGCAAGGGGAGCTCTCAATACAAAAAAAGCCGATAAGGAGGAATGAGTCTAATGGGCAAGAAGGGACTTATCAGCTTGATCACGGCAGTGCTTGTGGCAGTGTGTGCCGGCGCCGCTCTGGCGGCGGCCCCGAGGGAGGGCGGTACACTGCAGATCGCAGTCAAGAGTGTAACCACACTGGATCCCCATCTCACTGCCAGCGACTTTGACTACGCGGTGTTGAGCCAGATCTTCGACACCCTGGTAGCAACCGGCAAGGATGGGCAGCCGATTCCCCGCCTGGCCACTAGGTGGGAAAACCCGGATGACCTGACTTGGATTTTCTACCTGCGGGAGGATGCATATTGGCATGACGGCAATGCCGTATTCCCCAAGGGGCAAAGCCGCCCGGTCACGGCAGAAGACGTCAAGTACTCCCTGGAAAGAGTGCTTAATCCTGAAACCAAGTCGCCCTTCCTCGGAGCTCTGAGCAACATCGACAGGGTCGAAGTCGTCGACGACTTTACCGTCAAGATCGTCACCAAAGCTCCAGACCCATTTCTGCTGGACCCCATTCGCTTGGCTGGGATCGCTATTGTACCCAAAGAAGCAGTAGAAACACTGGGCCCTGCTGGTTTTGCCCGTCAAGCCATCGGTTCCGGTCCCTTCAAACTGGTCAGATTTGTGCCGGATGACCAGGTGGTCTTGGACAAGAATGAAAGCTATTGGAAGAAGCCGCTCTTGGACCGGGTTGTCTTCAAGATCATTCCCGATGATATCGTCGCTGTAATGGCTCTGGAAGCGGGAGATGTCCATGTTTCCCTGTCGGTACCTCCCAATGAGGTGGACCGGCTCCGGGGCGATCAGCGGATCAAACTGTACCGCAGCGCCCAAGGCTGGTACCGGGGCTTGGGCTTCAACGTACAGACCCCGCCCTTCGATGAGCTGAAGGTGCGCAGGGCCCTAGCCATGGCCGTGGACATCGACAGCGCTGTTGCCAATGTCTTCGGGGACAATGCCCAACGGGCATACGGCCAAGTAGGCCCTGGGCTCATCGGCTATGATCCAAGCCTCAAAGAGCTCTGGCCCTACGATCCCGAAGGAGCACTGGCCCTGCTGGCAGAGGCAGGCTTTACACCCGGTCCTGACGGCATGCTGCAGCGTGACGGAGAGAAACTGACCGTAGAGATCAAGACTATGAACGAACCTGCCCGGGTTAGGATCGTCACTATCCTTGTAACTCAGCTGCGGGAGCTGGGCATCAATGCCAGCCTGGCCATCCAGGAGGTAGGAACCTGGTCAGCCGACCTTCAGAACGGGAATACGGGACTGTTCATGGACTTCGCCTACAGCGGAGCGACAGGCCTGCATGCCATGTTCCACTCGGACAACATCGGCGCCAGCAACGCCCACTTCTACAGCAACCCGGTGGTAGATGAACTGCTCAGCCGGGGAAGCGTCACCATTGACCCAAAGGAAAGAGAAGTCATCTGGAAAGAAGCTCAGCGGCTGGTTATGGAAGATGTGGTGGTAATACCTCTTTACTTCGAATTCGGCTATACAGCTGCCGATGCTCGAGTGAATGACTTCGTTCCTCCTCAATGGAACTTCAACATTGTCAGCGAGGAAAACAACGTCTGGCTGAGCCGCTGATGTAAATGATGCCGTGAGGGGAGATGCAGCCAGAACTGACAGCTCCCCTCACGGACCCACTGTTGGAAGGAAGTGAGTTTAGTGTTAAGCTGGGATCAGATTGAGGCCCAGATCCCGGAGTACCGGGCCTTTCTCACCGTAGATGAACTTAACGCAAGAACAAAGGAACTCTCCAGCCGATATCCGGGCGTAGTCGAGCAGAGCATCATCGGCAAGAGCCGCTCCGGAGAAGCCATTTACTGCCTGAAGATCGGCCGGGGGAGCAAACGGGCTGTCTGGTTTGGCTGTCCCCATCCCAATGAACCCATCGGCACCCTGACCATTGATTTTTGGGCAGAATTCCTCGCGAAGAACGACGCCCTGCGGGATGAGCTGGATTGGACATTTTTCTTGGTGAAGTGCATTGACCCTGACGGAACCCGGCTCAATGAAGGGTGGTTTCAAGGACCCTTCGATGCTTACACCTATGCCAGCAACTTCTACCGGCCGGCGGGAAAGGATCAGGTTGAGTGGACCTTTCCTATTCAGTATAAGACCCTGCACTTTGACTCACCGCTGCCGGAAACACAGGCCCTCATGAACCTCATCGATGAGGCTAAACCCCATTTTCTATATGCGCTGCACAACGCCGGCTTGGGAGGCGCCTATTTTTACATCAACAAACCGCTTCCGGCCCTTTATCCTCAGCTCCACCGGGTGATAGAGAACTTGAACATCCCCTTAAGCCAGGGGGAACCGGAAGTGCCGTGGGCCAAAAAATATGCCAAGGCGATCTATCAGCTCATCACCACCGCTGAGTCTTATGATTATTACGCCCAGTTTGCCCAGGTCGACCCGGCAGCGATGGTGCTGGCCGGAGCATCGAGCGCCGAATATGCTGCCAAATACGGTACTCTCTGCCTTGTGCCTGAGCTTCCTTACTTCTATCATCCAGCAATAGATGATACCACTCCCACCGACGCAATGCGCACCGAAACCCTCTCTGCATCTATAAAGATGCAGCAGGAGATGCTCGATTTTCTCGCTCCTCGCTATGAAAAGGTCAAGGAATATCAAGATTCGCCCTTTGCTGCAGCCTTGAAAGAGTATGTGGAAAAAACGCCGCAGAGGCTTCAGGCCCAAAGAGCTTGGGTAGAGACTTTGAAGGAACATGACCGTCCTGCCACCACTGCCGAAGCTTTTGAGACAGTGATCATGCGCTTTTATGCAATGCTGCATTACGGCATGCTGACCCGTCACTGCCGCTGGTGCGCAGACCAGAATCCCTCCCGGCAAGGAGAATATCTCCAGCTGGCAGAGGAAACCGACAGGGAACTGCGGCGGCTTGCCGCCCAGCTGGAAAGGGAGCATCCTTATGAGGTAATACCCATCAAGAAACTGGTCTCGGCGCAGCTGGCCAGCGGATTTCACACCCTATTTCAACTGTAAGAGCTCGGCCAAAAAACAAAGCGGCTGGCCGGTCGAAAGACCAGCCGGCCGCCAGTTTGTCTTCTCCGTTTAGTGCCCCTCACTTACTGGTAGCGGCCGTATGTTTCCGCCACTTCCACCATGACTTCAGCGTTCCTGAGGTCGGCATTGGCGGGATACTCGCAGCCGGTGGCCAGAACATACCCGCCGCCGTCTTTGTACCAGTCGATTTGCTCCTTGCAGGCTTTCCGGACTTCGTCTTCACTGGCAGTTATAATCCAAGTGGGACTGATGTGCCCGATAAGGGTAGTCTGGCGGCCGTATTTTTCTTTGAGCTCCTCCGGTGTAGAAACATCGTCGGGGAGGTGCAAGAATGATATAGCCTCCGGCTGCATTGTCTCAATCTGGACATCGAAGTAGATGCCGTGGCCGCAGTTGTGGATCATCATCATACAGCCCCGCCGGTGTACTTTGTCAGCCAGGGTTCTGACATACTGACCTTCAAATTCCTTCCACATGGACTTGCTCATAATGGACTGGGAGGCAAAGAGAGTATCGATCATAATGGCGTGAACACCAGTATCTATCAGTGCATCATAGTAGTCCATCAAGGTTTCAGTGATGGCCGAAACTGCATACTTGACTGAATCGGGCTCCAGCACTAAATCCATGAACATCTTTTCCTGGCCCCGCAGCATGCTGAGAATTCCCAAAGGGCCGAATGTAAAAGCGATAATCGGGGTATCTTTGCCTTTGGCTTCCACCAGTTTGCGGCAGAGCTTGATGTGCTCGCTCATTCGCCTTCCCCTGCGGGGATCGATGGGAGCGATTTTTCGGTAGTCTTCAACGCTCTGAATCAAAGTTTTGCTGTAATCAGGATGAGCTGCTTCATTCTCCGGATAGACTATCTCAGCGCCAAAATCTGCGGCTTCCACGGATAGATCAGTCAAAGTGCAGATGGCATCCAGTCTGAACTGCTCGGCTGCCTTGATGTAGGCTGCCGCACAGATATCAGCGTTGTTTGCCCAATCGTAATAGCTGGCGTTAACCAGTTTCCGGGTGATTCCCGCCAGAAGTGGATAGACCGGTACTCGGTCAGGTTGCTCAAAACGCAGACACTTGGTCACTCTTTCCAATGAAGTCACTGCAAATCCCTCCTCCACTGCTACGTCCGGTCCGTGCCCTAACATAACCTTAACTTGGAGCCGCAAAGCGGACCAGGGATTCTCTTGCGAATCCTAGAAGAATCTTGTTGTCCAGTCCGCTGGAAAGGGCATATTACAGGAGGGAGAAAAAAGGAAAAGGATGGTGTGGATTTGAAGCGACGGCAGTTATTGTTGCTCATCTCTGGCTGGATACTGGCTGGCGTTCTCGGGTTCATGCTGTGGACAGTCTACCGACTGGAATCCTCGCTGCCGCCTGACCTTTCAAAGCAAACAGAACCTGTAAACCTCGTGGACCCCAATTACCCGGCTGCAGAGAATGAACCGGGTTGGGATTACCGCAGAGAGGTTGAAGCTGACCTGAACGGCGACGGCGCCCCAGAGCATATCTTGGTTACAGCCAGAGCAGAACGCTCCCCGGCCAACCCCAACGAATACCTCTGGGATGACGGCCAGCCGTGGCAGGTATTGGTGACATCACCGCAGGGCGACAAGACCTTGGTGTATTCCCGCTGGGTCCAAATCGGCCAGCTGCGGGTCATGGTGGGCGAACCCCAGAACAACGGGCACCAGCCACTCATCATCCTGGAGCTTTCCGGGACCAGCTTGTCGGTCTACAAGGTGGAGTACACCGGTCCTAAACAGGCCGATGCCCGGCGTCTGCTGGAAATTCCCGTTGTAAACCAGGCGGGCCCCGCTCCTCTTCCCTGATAGAAGCGGGGACCCGCTTTTTTCATTTAGGCAGTCTGAACAGAATCCTCGCTCTCCTGATCGGCCTCATTTCCCTCACTTCTGTTGAGCAGCTCATAGGTTGCGTTATCTATCAGGCGGTTGGGAACCGTATGCAGAATACCATCTTTGGCTCGGATCTTAGTCTTTCTGATTCCAACAGCTTCCACCACTCCCTCGATGGATCCGGTTCTGATTGTGTAGCCGACTTTGAAATCCTTGTCTCCTATTAGGAAGACACCTGCTAAAAGGTCCTGGGTGACTGCATTGACACTGGAGGCCAAAGCCATTGCCACCAGTGCTATAGACCCGCCTAAAGCCAGCGATACCTGCTGCAGGCCCAGGGAAGCCGTGGCGGCAGTCAAGATAAGAACCCACCCGGCAAAAGTTACAACAGACTGCAGCAGCGTCCCCAAGGTCGGGTCCATCCGGGTTACAGCCGCCGCTCTGCCGATAATGGACTTAACAATCCTAATAGCACCGGCTCCCACTATCAAGACGAGGATGGTCACCGGCACCTTGCTCACAACCTGAGTAATCTGCGTCAAGGCGTCTGAATACCATACTTCGGACATTTCCTATCCCCTTCCTATGTCAATGATTGTCTCGCCTTGGAAACCTAGTTCGCTCCGGGTGGCCAAAAACCTGCGGCGAAACTCCTGCGGGCTCAGGAAACCAAATTCTGCAAGAATAAGGGTAGGTCACGCCGATGCGCCCAGGGAACCAAAAGGGCTGAAGGATTGCCCTCCAGCCCTTGAACCTCCCTATTCTCCGCGGCTGACCTTTTCTCCAGGCTTTCTGCAGGCCGGCAGTCTCGGCACTACTGCAGAAATCTACGAGAGAATCTCCAGCCACATCCGCCCTGTAAAGGTCTCTCCGCCCTGAAGAACCAAGAACCCCGTTTCCTCAGGCGGCAGCACTAGGTTGGGTGCATTGGTCACCCACGTATAGGGTTCCAGGCAGACAAAGGGATCAGCCGGGGTCTTGCCGGTGTACACAACCCAGTGCTTGAACTCTTCCCCTGCACCGTAGCGGACAGTAATTCCAGCCCCGTTGTCCCTAAGCTCGGCCACCGAAGCCCCTCCGACAAAGTCCAGATCGGTAAACACATCGTCCAACATCACTTCACTCAAGGGCTTAGGCTGCCTAAGATCCCGCGGTCCGCTCACCGGCAGCCGCCTGCCTGTGGGGATCAAGTCATCCAGCTCCCAATACTGCTTGGCGGGAACCTGCACAGTACATTTGTCCTTTGAACTGACGGGCGAAAGGGGTACATTGAAATACGGGTGAAATCCCACACCAAAGGGCATAGGATCGGACCCGAAGTTCTCCGCCTCCACGGTGATATCCATCCTCGCCCCCCGGAGGGAAAAAGTCATCCGCAGTTCAAAGGAATGGGGATATGATCTCATAATTTTGGAGTGGTCATCGGAGCGGATAGCTGTAGTAACCGAAGCCGCCCCATCGGTGCTGGTACCAACTACCCGCCACGGCAGATCGTGGACTATGCCGTGAAGGTGGTACTTGCCCCGTTCGTTGATCTCGAACACGTATTCCCGACCGTTGAAGGTAAATCTTCCCTGATTGATCCGGTTGGGCGGTATGAGGACTGGAAAACCCCAGCCGGTAGTCTTGGCTTTGAACTCCTCTAACGTCCCAGGGGCCATGAGCACATCGATGTCCTGCTTGCTTGACCGGAGAGATACGAGATTGCTCCCGATCTCCGGCACCAGGGTTCCTTCCCAGCCGCTTTCTGTATCCTTCAAAATCAGAGCATCTACGCCGAGAAAACTGCCCTCTTCAACTATGAACCTGGACAAATAGATCACCCCTTGTCTACATGGCTAAAGGAGAAAAACCATCACTCAAATCCCATTCAGCTGAAATGGGAAAAGGCCTAAAGCTGAGCCGGGGCTTAGGATTGTGCTATTTCGAAATCATAACTCACTTCAGCATTGAGGGAGCTCAGCACTGAACAGTACTTCTCCACCGAAAGCTGCACAGCCCGGGCCACCCGATCATGGGAAAGCCCGTCGCCGCTGACCACATAGTGCAGCTTGACCTTGGTAAACCGGCGGGGATGCTCTTCTGCTCGCTCGCCCGACACCATAATGCGAAGGCCCTTCAGGGGCTGCTGCATCTTGTTCAGGATGCTGACAATATCAATGCCGGTACAGCCTCCCACCGCTGAAAGCAGCAGTTCAGTGGGACGGGGTCCCCGATCATTTCCCCCCACTTCCACCGACGCATCCATATTCCAAGAGTGGCCGGAATCAGAATTGGCTCTGAACTCCATACCATCGACCCAAGTTACCTCAACCTGCATCTCCATCCCCCTTCTCATTCAATCTCCAGCAGACGCCGAATCTACTTGAACCCGTGCCTAGAAAGCGTATTTCTTGATAACCTGCAGAAGCTCCTCAATAGACTTATCCCCACGACCGTGCTTGATGGCATCGGCTACACAGCCCCGAACATGTCCTTCCAGAAGGATTTGCCCGACACTGGCCAGGGCTGACCGCACAGCGGAGATCTGGTTGAGGATATCTACACAGTATTCCCCTTCCTCCACCATCCGGGTTATTCCCCGCACCTGACCCTCAATCCGGCTCAACCTCACCAGCAAGTCCTTCTTGCGGCGGGGATCGCTCTGCACCATCTTTGCTGCTCCTTCCTTCAAACACATCGCTAGGATACTATACCCACCCACGGTATATTCTACCCCAAGGAAGGTCTGCCGACAACCCGGCTGCGGGAACGGCTGAATTCTTGTACTGACAGCTCCCTCACTTGCCTGTAGAAACGTGACTTGCAGTCAGTCCCTAAAAGCCGGGCTTCCTGCCGCGGCCGCCGCTCTCAAAAACAGCGTCACGCCTTTACTCCAGCAGGGGAAACTCGGTTACCCGCAGGTTGGTACAGCCGTAAGGGATCAAAGTCAATTTCTCTACTTTTTCCCATGAACGGGTGGGGCTGTGGGGAATTGGCCCAGCGGAGCTTCCCACCAATTTCCACTCCGGGACCAGCCGCCCATTGACTCTCAGCTCAATGGGCGCACCCTCAGGTGAAAAAGGCATATGTCCGACAGGCTTCTTGCTGACTTTGATGGATTTGCTGGGATTGCTCAGATCTACGGCAAGGCCGTAATTCCAAGGTGTGGTCGGGTATACCTCCCAATCCGCATGGGGCTGCACACCACCGGTGTGCTTCCAACTTTCCCCCAGTTTCAGGGAATAAACCAAGGGTCCCCGCACCACCGCCACAGCGCCCTGATACCGCCGCTCGATTTCCACCTCCATTGGCAGGGTGAGTATCAGTTTGTCGCCGGGCTGCCATTCCCTTAGCACAGTCTGGAAAGACTGGGCCTGCAGGGCAATGATTTCCCCGTCGGGTAAAGTCAGGACAGCTCCTTTAGCCCAAGAGGGTACCCGGAATGTCAAGGGGAAGGTGACCGGCCTTGCAGACTGGATCGTAAACTGCAGTGTTTCGTCAAAGGGATAGTCGGTTTCTTCGATGACGCTTACTTCCTGACCGTTTTCACCTACCTTGGCGGTAACCACAGACGGGCCGTAGGCCACCGCCACCAGGCCGTTATCCGGAGTTCCCATCCAAAGATTGGCCGCAAACTTGGGCCATCCCTGGTGCATATTGGCCGTACAGCAGCCGAAATTGGGCTCCAAACCGAATATATTGGCATCAGGCCCATTGGTCCAATCCCTCTCTGCTATGCTGCAGATCACCTGGTTGACCTGCTGATCGTACTGGTGGGCCCACATGTCCGGAGAAAAAGCGGCAGGCAGAGCATTGAAGGCAATCTTTTCCAAGCGATCTGCCAGCAAGGAATCGCCGAGGATGGCAATCAGCTGCTCTAGGGAAAACATGAGCTCCACAACTGCGCAAAGTTCCGTCCCCTGGGACGGGTTCTTGCCGGCCAAGTGTTCATCACCGGTAAAAACGCCGGTCACCTGCCCGTGGAACTTATCCAAGTTCTCCAAGCCGATGTGCACCGCTTCCCGATCCCGAGGGTCGCTGGACTGCCGGTACCACACTCCCGGCGCTTTGATCCCCATGGCGTTGTTCACCACATGGGTCTCCATATTGATGGTTAGCTCTCGTTTCTGGTGGCGAAAATTGACAAAATGATCCTGCCAATCATAGCCCTGTTGCTTAACCTTCTCTGCCAAATTCAGCAGCCACTTTTCTCCGGTGCGCTCATACAGCCAGTGGACAGTGAGGACAAAGTCAGCCCAGCGGAACTTGGCCCAAGACTCCAAGGGCCGGCTGTCCAAGTTCTCCTCTAGGTAGCGGCAGAACTTAAGGAGCACCGGGATTACCCGCTCGTCACCGGTAGCCTCTTGATACTGGGTAAGTACTTTGCAGACGATAAACACCGGCCATGGATCATACTCAGGGTATTTTCTGCTTCCCAAAACACCCTGTACCGGTCCTATCCAGCCGTCGTCTCTCTGTCCATCGATGAAGGCTTCCACCCAACGCTGGGCTTTGGCTTTCATCTCAGCATCATCCAGAAGATAAGCCAGCGGCACCAGGCCGTCAGCATAGTAAGGTCCTCTTTCCCATCCTTCCCGACTGCCGCCAAACCATTGATTGTCCGGCCCCAAATCCGGCCAGAACTCATCGATATGTCCCGATAAACCATCAGCCTGAATCTGCAGCTGCTGTCTCAGCCAGCCGAGAGGCTTTACTGTCCCCAGGGGCAGCGTTCTAAAGGCTTTGGACTGTAGCCCATTCCCGTTTTCGTTCACCATCTTTTCCAACCTCCTCAGCGGTATTTCTCCTTACTTCATTCTTCATTACATCAACCTAGGTTAGTGTTGGCCGTACTCGCAGCCCGCTTCATACACGGCAGCAATTCTCTGCGGCAGACTCACCGGCTTCATCTACTCCCCCAGTAAGTACCAGCTGCCGCCGATGTAGGCTTTTCCAATCCCTCAAATCCATATCCCCGCGCCGAGCACCTGTCCCTTATCCATATCAGCCTAATTCAAAATTCCAGCCTTCCAGTCCCTTTCCTCCATCTCTCCGTTAACTTATGCAAAACACCGAAACAACAAAAGGCCGTGGATCTCTTGACCCACAGCCTTACTTGCCGCTGCTGCCGTGAACCGTGTACCCGCTGTCAACTTGCGCAGCAGTACCTCAACCCGCGAATACATGACGGCCGATGCGTGTGAGAACAGGACGGGTGTAAATCCAGGCGGAGGTACTGCGGGCTGGATTGTAGAAATAAAGGGCTCCTCCCGTCGGATCCCAGCCCGCCGCAGCCAGTCGTGCCGCTCTCAGAGCCTTAGCATCGGGGGTGAGGTTAATTTGGCCATCCCGGACCGTACAAAAGGCACCAGGTTCGTAGATTACGCCTGCCACTGAATTGGGAAAGCGGCTGTCCCGCAAGCGGTTGAGCAAGACCGCGCCGATGGCCACCTGCCCTTCCAGGGGCTCGCCTCTACCTTCAGCGTGGATCAGCTGAGCCATCAACCAAATATCTCCTTCGGAAAGGACATCAGCCTTGTCTCCCGCCGAAGCTGGTGCGGTCTGGGGAGAGGCCTGCTGTTCTATCTCCTCTGTCTGTTCCCATCCCACTTCGCCGCCGGATGCCCTCTCTGGGGGCGAAGCTGTATCCACATCTGCCTCATCTGTAAGTTCGCCAGTCTCCTTGCCAGTCAGCTTATCTGCATCATCTGCAGCTGCCTCTCGAGCCGCAGTCACTGGCTCAAAAGACGAATATACCGCCGGTATCGCTGTGAAAAAAATCCCAGCAGCCAGGCCTAGAGCCAGGACGGCGCTAATCACCTTTAGGCAGCGTCCCTCTAACAGCTGCATTGTACAACCCTCCTTACCGTCTGCTCTTAGTAGACGCACTTCATCAAGGGAAAAGTCATTTCACCTAATCAGCAAAAGAGAGCGGCGCTCCGAAGAGCACCGCCTGGTCATTGTACCTTATTATCTGTATTTTTGCAATGAACAATCTTTGTCAGATTCCTGACTGACTGCTTCTCCCACCTACGGCGCAGCTAGTGCATTCGCACAGCCGCGCCGGCTTGGAGAAAATACAAGTAAGCCTCCTTCACCGGCTGGCCGAAGATCCTCTCCACTGCTCTGCAGTAATAGTCCACTTGTACCTCATAGGAGCGAGCGGCTTTCTCAGCTCCAGGTCTGGAAATCCTGTCTGTCTTGAAGTCTACCAACAAAAAGCCGGCCGGTTCTCTGACAAGGCAGTCGACCACTCCTTGGACAACAACCGTTTCCCCTTCCATATCCTTATCCCAGACTTGGTAGACCTCTGCTGCCGGTACTGCCAGAGTAAAGGACACTTCACGGCGCACGTTGTCCGGTTGCTGCAGAAGCCTGTGCCCCAAGGGGCTTTGGAAGAACCGGACTATGGAATCAAAGGCTACCGCCGACACATGCTCTTCCCGTAGGTAGCCCTCCGCCGTCAGGCGACGGGCTTCAGATTCCAAGACCTCCATGTCTGCCAGATTCTTGGTTAGGTCGAGATGCTGCAGGACTGTGTGGGTCCAGATTCCTGCTTCGACGGCACTTACCCTGTCCTTCTCCGCCAGGATAAAGCGCGGCCGCCGCACTCCCCGCCTATCGCTGTGATGAAATCCGCGCCCGGCAGACCACGCTGGCAGCTCCGACTCAAGAATCTCCCTATCTGGAACTGTCCACTGCTTTATCTCTGTTACCGAGACCTTTGCCGGCAGGTTAACCACCTGATCCTTGGGATACCGCCAGAGCAGCCGGTCCGCAAACTCCTGCCTGAGCTTATCATCAAGGGGCGACCTGGACAGCGGCATAAGCTGCTGTATTTCCCGCCAAGGAATGGAATCCTCTTCCTGTCCCTGCCAAGACGCCTCCATCCATTCCAGCGTTGGTGACCGGCCCTGCAGCCAAACATACCAGCGGGACGGGTCGTCCAACAGAGTCACTGCTCTTTCTTCTTCTGTCTTGCCTGCGGCCGCCCGCAGAGCCTCCCCATCCCGATGCCGAATCAGAGCGGGTCCCAACCAGTCCAGATAGCTTTGGGCGGAAACCAGCACATCACTGGGCAAAGCCCACCCTTGGGAGACAGCTCCGGCCCATTTGAGAGCCGCCTTTGCCAGATCTCTGCTTGTCCCAACCAAAATCAGCTGCTCACGAGCCCTTGTCATAGCTACATAGAGGATCCGCATCTCCTCGGCTAGGAGATCCTGCTTGAGGCGGTCTTTGATCACTTGATGGGAGAAGGTGTCATAACGACAGCGCTTGTCCGGATCGATGATAGCAAGACCTACTCCTAAGTCTTTGTGAAACAAGACATCCGAGCGCAGGTCATTTAAATTGAAGCTCTTGCCTAAATCGGCGAGGAAAACAATGGGGAACTCCAACCCCTTGCTCCGGTGCATGCTCATGATGCGGACCACATTTTCCCCTTCGCCGATGGGCCGGACCTCTCCTAGTTCATCTTCTGCCTGCAGCCGTTCCAAGAACCGGACAAACCTGGATAAGCCCCGCCCGGTGAAACCATCGAATTCTCGGGCCCTTTCCTGTAACCCTCTTAGATTTGCCTGCCTCTGTTCCCCCTTAGGCATCGAACCGGCATAGTCGTAGAAACCGGTTTCCCTGTACAAAAAGCCGATAAGTTCACTTAAAGGCATCCGTCGGGCAGCTGTCCGCCATTTGTCCAGCGAATCCAGAGCATTCCGCAGCTTGTGCCCAAGTCTGTCTCCCCTTTGTGCGGCTTTCTCCACAGCCTGGTAAAAGCCCCCATTAGGAGCACCTAAGCGAATCTGAGCCAGTTCTTCATCTGTAACGGCAAACCACGGCGCCCGCAGGACCGCGGCCAGGGGTATATCTTGCTGCGGGTTGTCTAAGACTTGGAGAAGAGCCATCATCAGTTTAACTTCCACAGCAGCAAAGTAACCAGAGTCCAGCTGTGCGTAGGCCGGGATTCCCGCCCGGCGGAAAACCTCCAGCACTTGATTGGCCCTGTTCTTTACCGACCGCAGGAGCACCACTATATCCCTATACTCCACCGGTCGGTAGCTCTTGAGGGACTTGTCCCACACCAAAACCGGGTTTCCGCTGCCGCGGGCACCGGATCCGCTGGATTCTCCGCTGTTTCCATCCACCATGCGGCGGATCCGCTGGGCCATCACCCTCGCTTCCCGCTCCAACCGTTCCAGTTCATCCAGGTCGTCTTCCGCAGGCTGGCTGTCAGGATCCTGCAGGATGTCCTCTCCTGCTTCCCCTGCCTCTCCTCCGCTGGTTTGCCGCGCTTCACCCTGCAGTTTGGAATCCAGCAGATAGACCTCAATACATCGGGGGGCCAAATCACTGTCCGGATCCTCCGCTGCTGCTGCCTCCACCATCTGGGGTATCAGTTCGGGGTAATCTGCCCCATATTTCAGCTCAGCCTTTTCATCATAGGAAATGCCGGCTATATCGGCGGTCATCAGCTGCCGGAAAATGAAATTCACCCCCCAGATGACTTCTCGCCTGCACCGGAAATTGGTGGACAAGTCAATCCGCCTTTGTACCGCCCCGCTCGTGGTGGAAAAGCGATGGTACTTACTCAGAAACAACCCCGGATCCGTCAGTCGAAAGCCGTAAATGCTCTGCTTGATATCCCCCACCATAAACCTGGGGACACCACCCGGCTCCCTATCCCAGGCACCGGCAACTAGGCTCAAAATGCAGTCCTGCACTCCATTGGTGTCTTGGTATTCGTCGATCAAGATCTCATCGAATTTTTCCTGCACCTGCAAAGCCACAGGAGAAGGCCGCAGCTTCCCTCCTTCGCTGGGAAGTGTAAGGAGCTGAAGGGTCAAGTGCTCCAGGTCGGCAAAGTCCACCACACCTTGGCTGTGCTTTACCCTGTTGTATGCTGCGGAGAATTCGTTCACCAGTCGAAAGAGCAGATGGACTGTGGGCGCCAGCCTCTTCATCTCCCCCGCCACTTGCGCCTCGCTCCGGGATAGCAGCTTGGCTGTCAGCTCCTTAAACTGTTTCTTGGCATCATCCCTCAGCTTTCTGCACTCTTCCTTGAGCACTTCATCCACATCCGATTTCCTGCTGATGGACGGCAGCCGCTCAAAGGTATAAGCCCAGGTCCACACCTTGTCCCACTGCTGCTGTCTTAACGCCTCCGCCAGCTCTTCCAGAACGGCCTTTTCCTCCTGCAACCGCTCTGCGTACCCAGCGGGACCATTGGGAAGGCTGCAGATCTCTAGCGCTGCCTGCAGCTTCCGTATCACTTGATGGAGCTTCACCAAAAGCTGCCTTCCTGCCTCATGAAAGAGAGGGGAATCTATGATACTAAGCAAACAGTGGGGCTCAAAGGCCATCATCACTTCTTGCTGCCACTTTTGAGGATCGGCTAGACTCATCTGAAAATCATAGAGGCGCAGGATGAGTCTCCTTACCTCTTCATCCCCATCTTTGCCTCCATAAGCATCGATGAAATCAAGTACCTCTCTATCTCCTGCCTGGTAGTATCCCGCCAGAAGCTCGTCCATGATCTCCGACTTCATCAGACCAGCTTCCGCGTCAGTTATGATCCTAAAAGCCGGATCCAGCCCGAGGTGATAGAAGTACCGCCTGAGAAGCCGAGAGCAAAAGGAATGGATGGTGGAAATAGAGGCTAGCGGCAGCCTGGCCAGCTGCAGCTGCAGCCTGGCACTGCCGGGTTCCTCCTGCAGTTTTCTCTCCAGGGCGCTCCTGATCCGCTCCCGCATTTCTGCTGCAGCTGCTTCTGTGAAGGTAACGACCAAGAGCCGTTCTATATCCAGCCCGTTCTCCTGGAGAATGCCTTGAATTACCCGTTCCACCAAAACTGCCGTCTTGCCGGTGCCGGCTCCAGCGGCCACCAAGATGTCGCACCCTCTAGTATGGATGGCATCCTGCTGCTCTGCTGTCCACTGGGGCCCCATCTGCGGCAAAGAAATACCTTCCTCCTGCGCCAGGCTTGCCTCTACCATCACTTTGTCTTGCCGGTCAGCCATCTGCTCGGTTCCCCCTCTCCACGCCGTCCCTTCCCGACATCCTTCCTGCAGCTGCCTGCTGCATCAGTCTCAGGACTTCATCATCCGGCATTTCCGGGATGTGTCGATAACGGCAGCCCCGTACCCCCAGCTCAAAGCGGCATACTGCATCGTACCGACAGTACCTGCAGGCCCTTTCTCCACTGTTCAACTTGCGGTAAGGTGCAATGTCGATATGTCCTGTCCTAATGGTTTCTGCCAACCGCCGAACCCGGTCCTTGGCGTAAGCAGCAAGCAGGTTGAGGTCCTCCAAGGAGTAGGCAGAGGAACCCTTGTAAAACCCTCCATCTTTTCTGATCCCCACCGGCAGAAGGTCCGAATTGCCGGTGATCCCCTCTTCCATCAACTGAATTGCACTAATGTCCGCCAAGAGAAGACCGCTGGTCCTGTACTTCACCAACAGCTCTTTGGCCAGGGTTTCTTCATCTACCGATCCTTGCACCCGCGCCATAGGCTCGGTCAAAGGGAAATACAGCACTCCGGCAGGAACCAACTTCAAACCATTTGGGCCCAATTTATCACTGAGGATCCACTGAGCGTTTTCCAGCAGAGCAGCGAGGTACACCAGAAGCTGCAGTGAAAGTCCGAAGTAAACCTCATAAAGCTTTAGCTGCTTGGCACTGCGCTTGAAATCAATAATCCGCACATACAAGGCATCTCCTGACTTGGCAGTCTCCACTCGGTCGATCCGTCCCCGGACCAAGACCGTACCCCCAGACTCCAGCTCCAACCTCAAGGGCGGAACTTCCGGCGACAGGCCAAAGGTGATTTCGGCTGCCGCAGGTCGGAAATGCCCCCGACGGCTGTGTTCTGCCAACACCTCGGCTATCCTCTGGAATCCCCGCCCTAGGCGCTCAATCTTGTAGCGGTAGCTTTCTATGGCAAGACTATAGGACGGCGCCAGGCGGCTGACAGCCTCATCCCATACTCCCGAAGCCAGCTGCTGCAGGGCTGTCCTATCCAGCTCCGCAAGATCCTGCCCAGTTTCTATCAGATGTCTAGTCAGCAGGGCGAGGGCATCATGCCAGAGCTGTCCTTCCACCCGAGCATCCCACTGCAGCCTCTCCCTTTCTTCCAGCTTTAGGACAGCTGCAGCAAAATACTGGTAGGGGCACTGGGCAGCTGCCTCCAGCTGGTAAACGTTGGTTCTCAGGGCACTTCCATACAACTGCTTAACCAGGTGGCTACTCAAAGGCCCCGCCTGGTTGCTGTAGCCAAGCCCCGCCAAACACCTTCTAAGAGCAGACCTTCCCTGTTCATATTGAACCAACCAGTGATACAGGGCTAAGAAGTAATCGTTTTGAAGTTGCTCCCCTCTTGGCTGAATGCCGTCCATTCTTGCCCGCAGGGCCCTGGCTACAAAGCGGGCGGCATCGGCCGCGGTACAGGGTAAATGCGTCTCAGACTGCTGACAATCGCAATTTGGGAAAAGGACTTTGATCTCCTTGACTATCCCAGCAGGCTCCAAGGCTTTGCCGTCTCCGTCGGCCAAAGGACTGCTTATGTATAACCCATCCTTAGCTCTGGTGAGCAGCAAGTACCAGCTCAAGGGTTCCCGGAGCTGCTGAAGGCGACCCTGGGGGTCTAGGCCCCAGCCCAAGGCTTTGAGGCTCCTCCGCTCGGCATCCGTCAAAACTACGTCTTCTCCCCCAGCCAGCTGCAGGTGCTGTTCATCGGCCCCCAAGATGGCCAAAACTCGCACCTCGCTGTTCAAAACCCTAGACGGGCTTGTAACGAGCACCTGATCAAGGCCCTGGGGAATACTGGTCAAACTCAGGCTGTCTAGGCCCGCCTGCAGCAAACCGGCAAACTCTGCCGCGGTCATCGGCTGCTCTCCTAAGGTCCGTATGAAATCATCAACCAGCTCAACCCATGCATTCCAAACATCTATATGCTCAGCGCTATGCAGGTACCCTGTTCCTTGGGGGTATAACCCGCCATTGTCCGGCTTACTCTCAACACCAGCCCAGTAGTTGATCCGCTCTGGGATCCCGTAGTCTTCGATCAAGGCCCATAGGGCAGTCATCAGCTGTGTTCCAGAGAGGACAACTTCATCCTGGCCTTTCAGGCTTTCATAAAACTTCAGCAACGGCCCCAGCAGCCGATTGACCTCTTCTCCATCCCCGAGGGCCCGCTGTACCTGTTCCTGAACAGCAGGGCTGAGCCACAGTCTGTCATCAATCCCGGTGGCCAAGAGGTAGTTCTCCAACTGGTCGATGATTGAGCGGCTGCTGGAGACCATGTCTGATTTGAGAATCTGCAGCACCGTCTCCCTGCGCCAGCCCCTGGCAAGAAGTTCCATGACTCCGCTGAGAAATACCATCAGGGGATGCCAATGAATAGAGCGGGATCCGTCCAGAAAATAGGGAATGCCGCAATCCGAAAAGACCTCGGTTAAAAGTCCCTCGTACAGCGTAAGGTCACTGACGGCAACGGCCATATCCCGCCACCTGATGTTCCTTTCCCTAGCCTGGCTGATAAGGTACCGGGCAACCTGTTCGACCTCAGCCCGCCGGTTAGAAGGAGAGACAATTTTGACATCACGGGGGACATGCGGAAAAGGCAATCTGCTTCCCTTCGGACAGCACAGCTGTCTCTCCAGATGAGCCAGTTCCTCACTGTCCACAAATCGCGGGGGCAGGAACGGCTGTCCCGCGGCCGAATCTAGCTCTACAGACGCAGGTTCCCCGTTGCCGCCGAGGGTCTGCACAAGGAGAGGTATTCGTACCTCTTGCGCCAGTTCAGTGAGTTCATCTAGAGTCTTGAGGCTGTAAGCAAAGATCTCGCTGTCTTTCTGCCTAAGAGCCCGAGGATCTAGGCGCAGGGTAACAGTCACTCCCTCAGCTTTTCGCAGCAGTCCAGCCATAAGCTGTCTTTCATGGGGGCTAAAGCTGTCTATACCGTCGATCCAGACTCTAGCCCCATCAAGGAACCGGGCCTTTCCAACACCCTGGATGGCCCTCAACCAGCAATCAGCCCCATCGGTTAGTCCGAGTTCCGTCAATCTCTCTCGATAGGCTGCCCAGATAAGGGCTAGGTCCCGGGTCTTTGCCTTTAGTATTCCGCTGGCGGCAGCATTCTCACCGGCCCAAGCCTCCAAGCCCTCTGCGGTCATGGGTTCAGAACCCGAGATGTACCTGTCATATGCTGCCTGCTCCATCTCTTCTAAGGTGCGGCTCAGCTGTTCAACAAAACCCCAGTGTTCGGCGGAATCCCGAAAGACGGTCAGTTTACCTTTCACCGCGCGCAGAAGTCCTGCCAAAAGGAGCTTACGGCCTTGGCGGCTTAACGGCGCCTCCGAGATACCCCCAATACTCTGCAGAATCCGCCACAGCAGGCGGCGAAAGCTCAGCACCTGTGCCCGGAACACACCTGGAAGCCCTGCTTGCGTCAAGAGAGCCCTTTCCATGGCGAAGGTGGATTCACCGGGCACCACCAAAAGCAGCGGCGGTCCGGCAGGATCCCGCCGCAACTCCTGGGCTATCTCCCTCAGACACCAGTGGGTTTTTCCGGCTCCTGCCCGGCCTAGGATAATTCTCAGCACGTCCTCCACTCCTCCCCTTGTCCCCATATTTTTCTCAAAGTCACCGAGAATCCCTGCTGAGAACAGGTTTCCCCGGCATACAGGGTTTCCGGGACGGTGCGGCGTATTTATCTCAAAGGTACCCAACGGCTGTTATTCGAGATGCACCAGGAGGTCTAAAGATGGATTCAAAGCTGCATGTTGTCTATACAGAATCGCCGACGCTGGACGTGCTGCGGCCCATTCTGGCTCAGCTGCCTCAGCCCCCCACGAATGCCCGCATAACCATTAAGCCCAACCTCGTGGTAGCTAGGCCGTCAGCCTCAGGCGCCACTACCGACCCGCAGCTGGTAGGCAGCATCATCCAGTACCTGCAGGAAGCAGGCTGCAGGAACATACGGATTGCTGAAAGTGCGTGGGTTGGCGAACGAAGCACTCAACACGCTTACAGTATCTGCGGCTATGAAGAAATCAGCCGCAGATACAATGTGCCCTTAATCGACTTAAAGCGAGACAAAGCTAGGAAAGCAGAGGTCGGCGGCCAAGCAATCGAGGTCTGTGAAGAAATCCTGGCCACTGATTTCCTCATCAATATGCCTGTGCTTAAGGCCCACTGTCAGACCAGGATCACCTGCGCTCTCAAGAACTTGAAAGGCTGCATCCCTGACAGGGAAAAGAGGCGTTTCCACAGTCTTGGACTCCATCGACCCATTGCGGCCCTCAACCGCATAGTGAAGAGTCATTGGATCATCGTCGATGGGATCATCGGCGACTTGACCTTTGAAGAAGGCGGAACACCAATCCGAATGGACAAAATCATCATCGGTACCGATCCTGTACTTGTCGATGCCTATGCCGTTCAACTGCTGGGTTATGAACTAAGGGATGTACCATACGTGCAGATGGCGGCGGATTTGGGGGTTGGGTCTGCAGACCTTGCCGGGGCAGAAATCGTTGAACACGGAGAGAAAGGAAACCACAGAGTCCCTAAGCAGCCGGCCAACCGGGTAGCAGAACGGTACTATAACCTCATCGATCAGCGCCAGGCGTGCTCCAGCTGCTATGCCAGCCTTATCTATGCCCTCTGGCGCTACGAACAGCTCCACGGAAGGCTGCCTGCCGGCACGTTCTTTGCCGTAGGGCAGGGCTTTAGGGGAGAAGGTGCCGGCGATTCACCAGTCGCCGGCAACAGCAGACAAGTCTACGGCATTGGCAGCTGCACTGCCAGGGTTTGCCCGCATAGCGTTCCGGGATGCCCCCCGACAGCCAAAGAGGTCTTGACGCACCTGGAAAACTGGCTTAACTAGGGGTAGGTGAGCCGCCAGTTTAGCCCCTGCCCGCCAAGGCAGGGGCTTTTTTGAGGAAACGCTGGCCGACCGGCGCCAGAAGATAGGCCATCCCCGCAATGAGGACAATAGTAGCACCTGTCGGCAGATCCAAGTGGTAAGACACCACCAGCCCAGCGGCATTGAAAAGCATGCCCATCCCCACGGCGGCTGCCATCATCTGAAACAGGCTGTTGGCAAAGCGGCCGGCAATCGCCGGCGGCAGGATGAGCAGGGCAATGACCAGGACAAGGCCGACGACTTTAATCAGAACTACAATCGTCAGGGCAATGAGCATCAGTAGAAGCAAGTAGAGAAGCTCCACCGGCATTCCCCGGAGCCGCGCGTGCTCTTCATCAAAGGCCACCGCTAAAAACTGCTTGTACAACAGGGCTGTAGCCAGTAGAATCAAGCCGTCCAGCAGTGCCATGAGGCGCAGGTCTTCCGGTGATACCAGCAGGATATTTCCGAAAAGGAAAGTCATCAAGTCGACATTATAGCCGGGAGTCCTAGCGATAAAGACAATACCGAGGGCCATCCCAACAGCCCAGAGAGCCCCAATTACTGTATCCTCGTGCTGCCCGGCCTTGAGGCTGACCAGTCCGATGATTAAGGCAGCAATCAGGGCAGATACCACCGCTCCTTGAGCAGGGTCAAAGCCAAGATAATAGGCGATTCCCATGCCGCCTAAAATACAGTGGGCGATCCCGCCGCTGATGAGAGAGATGCGCTTGACAACCACAAAAGTCCCGGCAATACCCGAGGCGATACTGGCCAGAACACCGGCCATCAGGGCGTACTGCAGAAAACTGTAGCTGGACAAAGCCTGGAAAAATCCTTCCACGGGGCGCCACCTTCTCAAATTCAGTTACCAAGCTGCAGGAAGCTGCTAAGCGATGTATCCGAGTCTTCGCTTATCCACCGCAGCTTGCGGTTTACATAGACGATGCGGTCAACGAGGTCCTTGAGCAGCTGCAGATCGTGGGAGACCATGATAATGGTCATAGATTTCCGCAGCTTGCGCAAGACTTGGACAACAGCTCTTTCCGCTTCGGCATCGACACTGGCGGTGGGTTCGTCTAATAACAGCAGTCTGGGCTCCCCTGCCAAAGCCCGGGCAATCAGCACCCTCTGCTTCTGACCCTCCGAGAGGTTACCCAGGCGCTTCTGCCGTAGGTCCCAAACCCCCACCTGCTCCATAGCCCACCTGGCCGCTTTCTCATCCTTCTCCCGGTAACCTCCCAAGAAACTGGTGAAGCCCAGCCTTCCCATAAGGACTACGTCCCTTACTGTAATCGGAAAGGTGAGGTCTACATCGGCAAACTGGGGAACATAGCCGATGAACCGCCCGCAGCGGGCCGCCGGCCGGCCGAATACCCTCACCTGCCCCCTTGTGGGAGCCAGCAGACCTGCTATGATTTTCAGCAGTGTTGTCTTGCCTCCCCCATTGGGACCTACCACCCCTAGGAACTCGCCCTCCGCCACACGGAGATTGATTCCCTGCAGGGTATTACCTGTACCGTAGGAAAAATCGACGTCTGTCACTTCCACAATTTCCATCATTGCTGTTCACCGCACTCCAGCCGCGATGGCCTCTGCTGTGGCTATCAGGCTGTTGAGATAGTCCTCTGCCAGAGGGTCCAGCTGCACTACTCGGGCCTGCACTGCCCTGGCCACCGTCTCGGCGGGCTTGATGTTGGACTGAGTATCAACGAAAATAGTCTTAATTCCCTCTCTACGGGCAAAACCGATGATCTGAGTCAGCTCCCTGGCATTGGGCTCCTTGCCTTCCACTTCTATGGGGACTTGAACCAGGCCGTACTCATCGGCAAAATACCCCCATGCGGGGTGAAAAACGAGGAATTTCTTCCCCTGTACATCCTTCAGCAGCGAGCGGATTTGCTCATCCACTGCCTCGAGATCCTCGGCAAACAACCGATAATTCTCTTCGTATTCCTCTTTATTGGCTGGATCGAGAAGCATCAGAGTATTGCAGATGGTCTTTGCCTGCCGCTTGACCAACATAGGACTTAGCCAGATGTGGGGATCCATTAACCCCTCATCGGAATCCAAGTCGCGAGCCAGCTCCTCCCCGTGGCGGTGATAACCGTCAATGGGCCTGAGCTCGATTCCATCCCTCGTATCCACCATCAACAGCTGGGGATTGCTCCGTTGGATTTTCTCCAGCCAGGCATCTTCAAAGGGCATGCCGATGCGGAAATATACCTGGGCCTCTGCCAGTTGGGCTATCTGCTTCGGCGACGGCTCATAGGTCTCTGGGCTAACTCCCGGCTGGACCATGACCGAAACCTGGACTCGGCTGCCTGCAATCCGTTCTACGAAATACTTCTGTGGCAATATGCTGACGAAGACAGAAAGGGGTTTTCCTGCCGCTGCGCCGCCGCTGAAGAGCGCAAAGCCAACAGCCAAAGCTGCGAAAAGGAAAATTACTCTCCTCACGTAACACCCCTCCATCGAGATCCGAGCATCCAGGTAACCTCCAGCATTAATTCTTAAAAAAGAAACTCGCCCATGTCCAGGCAAATCTCCCCCACAGGCTTCCCGCTGTATCTGTTATCCCCTATCTTATACCCATTCTCAAGGTTCCTTACACGAGAACATTTTGCAGGCATCTACCAAGTCCCTTCTTGCAGCGCCTTGCTCTGGATGTAGGTCCAAATAAATAAGACAGGGGCTCAAAGCGATAGATAGGTTTAGCCCGTATCAGTAAGGTTTGCCAATTCGTCTCTGCGGTCCAGGCCGGGCAATCACCGTCACTCTCTCCTATTACATAGACACAGTAACCAACCCTTCCCCCAATGGCAGCTTGTCCAGCCGTTAGGGTGCAGTTAGGTCTTGGTACAGAAAAAACAAACCCCACCGGGTTCGCACTTCGAAATCCTGTTGCACTTTCATGTGGGACCAATACCCAATGACTGCTGTCCCCCGGCACATTCCACCGTCAATTGGAACCCATGAACTCTTGATACGGTGTAGAACCGGGCGTCCCACAGGAAAGGGCGGAGAGCACCTTCTCCCCACCCCGCAGCGCGCAAAGACCGTCAGCTTTCATTTCCAGCACTCAAGATATTAGGTGCTTTACAGACTAACCCCCGCATCTGCCGCCGAAGAAGCCGCTATCATATGACCGCAGCCCCACTCCAGCCTACCGGTTTACACCATCGAGAAGTTCAGCTTCTCTGGCCAGCACAATTACCTGCTCACTGGAGATTTTCGCCCAACTGCCGGAGACTCGAAAACGCCGCTCTTTTTCGCCTTTACCGGCCTGAATCTCCCCATCCCTGAGTGTTGTCACCAGCGGTATGTGGCCGGGATAGACTCCCAACTCACCTTCGCTGCCCGGTAGTATCACCATCTCGACATTGTCATCCAGTAACTCCTGATGGGGCGTGACAATTCGCAACCGCAGGCTTCCCACTACTTAGACCGTCCTCTCTCCACCACTTCATCGATGGTTCCCGCCATGTAGAAAGCTTCCTCGGGCAGTTCGTCGTGTTTGCCCTCGATGATCTCCTTAAAGCCCCGGATGGTTTCGCTGATGGGAACATATCGACCTTCCCGGCCTGTAAAGGCCTCCGCCACAAACAACGGCTGTGATAGGAACCTCTGTATGCGGCGGGCCCGGGCTACGATGATTTTGTCCTCATCGGACAACTCATCCATACCCAGGATAGCTATGATTTCCTGCAGTTCCCGATACCGCTGCAGGATCTCCTGCACCCGCCTCGCCACCATGTAATGCTCCTCACCCACGTAGCGGGGATCCAACGCCCGAGAGGTGGACGCCAGGGGATCAACGGCGGGATAGATTCCCAGCTCTGCAATGCTCCGTTCTAG
>DUMM01000058.1 GCA_012839845.1 Bacillota bacterium
ATCTTGCATCAATACTACGAAACGACTTGACTGAGGTTTACCAGGAGCCGTGTACGAGGCCCGTACGCACGGTTCTGTGAGAGGGACAGCGCTAGAAATGATCAGCTAGCGCTGCCCTACTCGATCTTCAACCCTCTGGACAGTAGAAGGCCATCACCGGGCCCGATGGTAAGGTAAGGGATGGGAGGATTACGCGCACAGCCTGCTGACAGCAACCGGTGGTCGGGCAGGAATAAGGAGCGCAGAAGAGAACAAGTTCGTAACAAGGAAGTACGTCTCCTCACTTGGGGGGTTGACAGGGTTGTCACAAAAGGTAAAGGCTTCAATGCCTCAAACAGAGATGAAGGAAATCGAGCGGTCTGATGGCTGCTTCGCATGTGATTGGAATAACCCTGCTGGACTGGGCATAAGGTTTTACACTGACGGTCAAGGGGCGTACGGCGAGTACATCCCGACTGAGGTGTATCAAGGATATAAGGGCATCGTCCATGGAGGTATTCTAGCTGCTTTATTGGATGAAGTAATGGCCAAAGCACTAGCGGCTCACGGTATTGATGGGGTGACTGCGAAGCTTGAAGTTCGCTTCCGAAAGCCGGTTCCAACTAACAGCAGATTGCTGCTTAGAGGCTGGATTAAGTCTAGGCGCAAGACTAGTTTTGTCGTTGCCGGTCAGATTTTGGCAGAAGACCGAGAGACCTTAGTAGAGGCTGAAGGTATCTTCTTTAAGAAAATGGCAGGCTAGGAGATGTGGGGTATTCGTAAGCGTCAAATCCACCGTACCTTCAAGCTCCTCTGCGACGATAAGAGGATCTGGACAGGTGGACCACATGATCCGGATAAAGGAGCCGATGGGCTTATCCGTGGATGAGAGGGCTTGGGCTGTGAAAGCGAAGTACCGGAGAGCAGTATGCACTCCGGTACTTTTTCATCTCATGGAGCTCAAAATGCCTTCGGCAAAGCTGTTCTGCAAGAGCAAGAAGAGAATCACTGTGGGTAGAACGCTGAGCGTCACTCCCAGCATAACCATACCATAGTCGGTCACGTACCCGGCGATGAGATTGGAGATCAGCAGCGGCATGACGATGCTGTCCTTACTCTGCATGATGATCAACGGCCAGAGGTAGCTGTTCCAGGCGTTCATGAAAGTGATGATCCCGGCAGTCACATACGTGGAGCGCATGATGGGTACGTACATTTTGAAGAAGATCCCCAGCTCGCTCATACCTTCAAGCCGCGCCGCTTCAATGATATCCGAAGGGAAGTAGCGGGCGCTTTGCCTAAACAAGAAAATCATGAAAGCGGTGGATACCGTTGGCAGCACAAACGCCGTGGTAGTGTTGAGAAGGCCGAGCTTACCCACCATCATGAAGAGCGGGATCATGATGGCCGCAAAGGGGATCATCATCGACAAGAGCAGAATGCGCATGAGCCAGTCCTTGCCTTTGTCGTGGTAGATCTCAAATCCATAGCCGGCGATGGAGCATACCGCTAAACTGGCGATCGTCGCGGCAATGGAGTTGCGGAAGGAGTTCCACATCGCCAATCCGATCCTGTGTTGAGCAGCCAGATTCCGAAAATTCTCCACTAGATATGTTCCAGGAATCAGACGGCCGGTGACCACGTCCACACTCCTGTTGGTGGCAGAGACCGCCATCCAGAGCAGCGGAAAGATAGACAGCAGGGACATTGCGAACAAGAACACATATTTGAGCAGGGTCAAGAGGCGGCGCTTGGTCATCTGGTATCACCTACTCTCATCTGGATGAACGACAATACTGCCACCATGACGAACACCACAAAGGAGATTGCCGCCGCATAGCCGAATCGGGGCGAATACTGGAATGATAGGCGGTAGATGTACTGCGAGATGGAAAGCGTGGCGTTGGCGGGGCCGCCGTTGGTCAAGTTCATGGTTTCGTCAAACAGCTGCAGAGTGCCGTTGGTCGACATGATGGTCGTCAGCAGGATAATTGGCTTCAGGAGCGGGATGGTGATCTTGGTAAAGCGGGTCAAGCCGCTGGCGCCATCGATCAGTGCTGCTTCGTAGATCGAACTGTCGATATTCTGCAGGCCTGCCAAGTAGAACACCATATTGTACCCGGTCCAGCGCCAAGTAAGCGCAATGATAATCAAAGCCCGAGCTGTCCAGGGGCTGCCGATCCAATTGATGGGGCGGTCAACTATTCTTAGGGTAGTGAGGAAG